>NZ_CAJCKG010000063.1:0-13724 GCF_903970945.1 Curtobacterium sp. ME26 | reverse complement strand
GAGGCGCGGGACCAGCCCGCACCGCGCCTCCCGTCCGTCAGGTGGTCGCGTCAGGACGCGCGTGCGGTGCGCCCCTGCGCGGACCCGCGCGGCGTCACGCGATGCCGCACCGCGCTGCGCGATCCCGCACACGACCGCCCAGACCCCCCGTTCGGGTGTCGGCGCACGGCGGGATCTCTCGTACGTTCGTCCCGACCGGCCGGACCCCCGACAGCGCCCGACCCGACGGAGCGCTGGTCCGGACGGAACGAAGGACTGCCATGCCCGATCCGTCCGCCGGCGCACCGACGCGCCGACGCCAGTGGGGGGCGGAGCGCCGCACCCGTCCGCTCGACACCCTGCACGCACGTCCCTCCGACCGGAAGCTCGTCTCCGGCCGGGTGGCGATCATCCTGACCATCGCCTTCTGGCTGGCGTACGTCGTCTACACCGTGATCCGCCAGTTCCTCGACTACGGCACCGAGAGCTTCCGCTTCACCACCGAGGCGCTCTCGTACCTCGTGGTCGTCACCTTCCTGACCTTCTCCGCGCTCATGCACCTGGTCGCCCGCCAGGGCGCGATGGAGCGCTTCGCGAGCCATGTGCGGGTCCCGCGCGCCGAGCTCGACCGGCACTTCGCGTCCGGCCACGACGCACCGATGACCGTCCTCGTGCCGAGCTACGCCGAGGAGCCGGACGTCGTCGCGACCACCCTGTGGTCGGCGGCGCTGCAGGAGTACCCGTCCCTGCGGATCGTCCTGCTGGTCGACGACGCGCCCTTCCCGACCGACCCGGAGACGCTCGACCGGCTGGAGCGCACGCGCGCGGTCGCGAGCCGCATACAGGAGCAGCTCGAAGCTCCCTCCCGCCGGTTCCACGAGGCGCTGTTCTCGGCCGAGGTCGAGGCCGACGCGGCGCCCTTCGCGAGCACGCAGGCGCTCCGGACCCTCGTCGAGCACCACCGGTGGGCCGACGCGTGGCTCCGTCGCCAGGCCCGGGAGCACGACGTCGCCGACCACGTCGACCGGTTCTTCCACGACCAGGTGCTCGTCGGGCTCGCCGACGAGTTCGGCCTGACCGCGCAGGCCCTGGAGTCCGCGATCGCCGACGCCGTCGTACTCGGACAGGACTTCAGCGAGGTGACCTCCGCCCGGGCGCTCGAGCTGCAGCGCCGGCTCGCCTGGACCTTCACGGCAGAGCTCATGACCTTCGAGCGCAAGCGGTACGTGAACCTCTCCGACGAGGCCAACAAGGCGATGAACCTCAACGCCTACATCGGCCTGATGGGCGGCGCCTACGCGTTCGACGAGACCGCGTCCGGCACCGTCCTGCGCACTGTGGACGACCCGGACGCGGCCGACCTCGTGGTGCCGGCGTCCGACTACGTCCTGACGCTCGACGCCGACTCGGTCCTGCTCCGCGACTACTGCCTGCGCCTGGTCTACTTCCTCGAGCAGCCGGAGAACGCCCGGGTCGCGGTGACGCAGACCCCGTACTCGTCCTTCCGCGGTGCCGCCACGCGCATCGAGCGGCTCGCGGGCGCCACCACCGACATCCAGCACATCCTCCACCAGGGGATGTCCCACCACGACGCCACCTTCTGGGTCGGGGCGAACGCCGTGATCCGCACGCGGGCCCTCCAGGACATCGAGGAGGTCGAGACCGTCGGCGGCTTCGAGGTGAAGCGCTACGTCCAGGACCGCACCGTGATCGAGGACACCGAGTCGAGCGTCGACCTCGGCATGCACGGCTGGACGCTCGTCAACTACCCGGAGCGACTGTCGTACAGCGCGACGCCCCCGGACTTCGGCTCGCTCGTCGTCCAGCGACGCCGCTGGGCGAACGGCGGGCTCCTGATCCTGCCGAAGTACATCCGACAGGTCCGCGAGCGCCGCGCACGCGGGGAGCGTGTCGGCATCGTCGAGATGTCCCTCCGCGTGAACTACATGGCGTCGATCGCGTGGGCGTCCTTCGGGCTCATCTTCCTGCTCGCCTACCCGTACGACTCGCGACTGCTCAGCCCGATGGTCCTGCTCGCGGCGCTGCCGTACTTCTGGCTGCTGTCGAGCGACCTGAAGTACTGCGGGTACAAGCGCACGGACGTCTTCCGCATCTACGGCTTCAACCTGATCCTCATGCCCGTGAACGTGGCCGGCGTGCTGAAGAGCATCCAGCAGGCCCTGACGGCGAAGAAGATCCCCTTCGCCCGGACGCCCAAGGTGCGGGACCGCACCGCATCGCCGGCGCTGTACGTCCTCGCCCCGTACGCGATCGTCGCGTTCTCGGTGTTCACGTTCGTGCGCGACTACGGCGCGCAGAACTGGGGGAACGCGGTCTTCGCGGCCTTCAACGCCCTCCTCGCCACGTACGCGATCGTCGCCTACATCGGGGTGTGGAACTCCGTGGTGGACATCTGGCTGTGGGCCACCCGCTGGATGTACTACGACCCCGCGGCGCGCGCAGCCCGTCGTGCCGCTCGTCGTGCTGCTCGTCGGGCCGATCATCCGGCTGCCCGTGGCGGCCGTCGGCACGGACGTCGTCGTGACGGTGTCGGTCCCGCTCCCGAGCCCGTCCTCGAGGACTGGCACGCCGTGCTGTACTTCGGACACGGCGGCGGCAACATGCCGGTCCGGCACGACGCCGACGTCGTCGGGGCGGCCGGCGCACGCCCCGCCACCTCCACCCCGGCCGGTGCGACCGGCCCCCGCCAGGAACGGAGCGCAGCCTGATGGCGACGACGAGACGACTCTCCCCGGTCCGGGTCACCATCGCGGTCGTGGTCGCCGCCGCGGTCGCCGTCGCCGGGTACGCCGGCTTCGACCGCTGGCACTCGGCCCGCGCGACCGAGCGGCAGCCCGCGTGGTTCGCGGCCTACACGGACGTGACCGCGACGCCGGTCTTCGCGTTCGAGGACGTCAAGTCGACGAAGGGCCGCAACGTGATGCTGTCCTTCGTCGTGGCCGACCACGACGACGCCTGCTCGCCGACGTGGGGCTCGTACTACTCGCTGCAGGGTGCGGCGGACCAGCTCGACCTCGACCGTCGCGTCGCCCGCCTGCAGCAGCAGCACGGCGAGGTCGGCGTCTCGTTCGGTGGACTCGCGAACGACGAGCTCGCCACCACCTGCACGAAGGCGTCCGACCTGCTCGGTGCCTACCGGCAGGTCGTGGACCGCTACGACCTGTCCACCGTCGACTTCGACGTCGAGGGCGACGACCTCACGAACCGCGCTGCGGGGGAGCGGCGGGCGAAGGCGGTGGCGGCGCTCCAGGAGGAGCGCCGGGCCGCCGGGCACCCGCTCGCGGTGTGGCTCACGCTGCCGGCCGCGCCGACGGGCCTCACCGAGGACGGCACCACCGCGGTCGCGCAGTTCCTCGCCGCCGGCGTGGACCTCGCCGGGGTGAACGCGATGACGATGGACTACGGCGAGGCCAAGGGGTCGAGCCAGAGCATGTACTCGGCCTCTGTGCAGGCGCTGCAGGAGGTCCAGCGCCAGCTCGGCGTCCTCTACCAGCGCGCCGGGACGCCCCTCGGCGACGACTCCCTCTGGCACAAGGTCGGGGCGACGCCGATGATCGGGCAGAACGACGTCCGCGACGAGGTGTTCTCGCTGAGCGACGCCCGGAAGCTCAACGCCTGGGCGCGGGACCGCGGGTTGGGACGGATGTCGATGTGGTCGCTGAACCGCGACACGACGTGCGGCTCGAACTACGTCAACCTGTCGACCGTCTCGAACTCGTGCTCCGGGATCGACCAGGACGGCCTGCTGTTCGCCGACGTGCTCGGCAAGGGCTTCGGCGGCGGGATCGTCGCGGCGGCATCGGACGTGACCGAGGCGGAGCCCTCCGCCACCGAGCAGCCCACGGACGACCCGAGGACGAGTCCCTACCCCGTCTGGGACCAGGACGCGTCCTACCTCGAGGGCACCAAGGTGGTGTGGCACCACAACGTCTACGAGGCGAAGTGGTGGACGTCCGGCGACCTGCCCGACGACCCGGTGCTCAGCGCCTACGAGACGCCGTGGCAGATCATCGGACCGGTGCTGCCGGGGGAGAAGCCCGTCGAACCGCTCACCCTGCCCGACGGCACCTACGCCGCGTGGTCCGGGACGAAGCAGTACGACACGGGCGCCCGCGTCCTGTTCCACGGCATCCCGTACCAGTCGAAGTGGTGGAACACCGGCGACAGCCCCGAGGCGTCGACGAGCGATCCGGACGGCTCGCCCTGGGTGCGGCTCAAGGACGCCGAGGTGCGCAGGATCCTCGACGCGCTCGCCTCGGGGGAACCGGCCCCGTCCGCGACCGCGACGGCGACGCCGGCGTCCTGAGCGCACGCCGCCGCGACCACGTGTCGGACGGGAGGCGCGGTGCGGGTCCGCCCCGCGCCTCCCGTCCGTCGGCTGGGTCGCGGCGGTGTGTTCGCTGAGCGCGTCCTGTCCAGTTCTCCCCAGGCCCCGTTCTGGGCTCCCGCACCACCACTCGTTTCCGATACGCTGGTGCGCCAAGAGGAGGAGGTCCACGATGCCAGAGCCAGTGGTCCCGCAGCCGGGTGGTCAGAAGACACCGGAACAGCGGCTGGTCGACACGACCCTGACCTTCAGCATGGACATGGGCGCGGCGCTCACCGCCGAGTCCGGTGTCTCGGCCGAGGAGCGCGACGCGGTCAACGCCCTGCCCTCCGGGTCGGCGCTGCTCGTGGTCCGACGCGGTCCGAACGTGGGTGCGCGGTTCCTCCTGGACTCCGACGTCACCACCGCGGGTCGGCACCCCGACGCGGACATCTTCCTCGACGACGTCACCGTGTCGCGGAAGCACGCCCAGTTCATCCGTCAGGGCACCGCCTTCAGCGTCAGGGACAACGGATCGCTGAACGGCACGTACTTCGACGGTGTCCGCATCGACGAGGCACTGCTCACCGACGGCGCCGAGGTGCAGGTGGGCAAGTTCCGCCTGACCTTCTACGCATCCCGGGTCGACCTGGCGCGCCTGGCGACCGCGTAGTGGCAGCGCGGTCCGCCGCGGCCCGGACCGGGTCCGCGGTGCCGGACCTGCTCACCATCGGGCAGGTCCTCGCGCGGCTCAAGCCCGAGTTCCCGGACCTGTCGAGCTCGAAGCTCCGCTTCCTCGAGGAACGCGAGCTCGTCACCCCGGTCCGCACGGCCAGCGGCTACCGGAAGTTCTCGGGGGCCGACGTGGAGCGGCTCCGGATCGTCCTCGGCCTGCAGCGCGACCACTACCTCCCGCTCAAGGTCATCAAGGACTACCTCGCCGACCTCGACGCCGGACGCGATCCGGTCCTCCCCGGCGGCGGTGATGCGCCGAGGCCGTCGATCCTCGGGCGTGAGCGCCGGTACACCCGCGACGAGACCGTCCGCGCGGCCGGCGCGAGCCCGATGCTGCTGAGCGACGCGGTCTCCGCCTCGCTGCTGCCGGCGGCCGACACCTACGGCGACGACGCCGTGGCGGTGCTCCGGGCGCTCGTCGACCTGCAGCGCACCGGCATCGAGCCGCGGCACCTGCGCACCATGCGCGGCGTCGTCGACCGTGAGGTCGGGCTCATCGAGTCGGCGCTCATGCCGGTCTCCCGCCGGGGCGACGCGACCTCGCGCGCCAAGGCGAACGAGCTCGCCCGCGAGATCGCCGGGCACCTCGAGGTCGTCCGGTCGAACCTGATCCGCGCGGCGATCGGTCGCCTCGACGCATGAGCGTCGCTCCGGGGGCCTCCGTCCGGGAGCACGAGCCTGTCGGGCGTCGGTGGTCGGGGCGTATCCTCGACACGCCGGACTCGCCGGGACGGATGTGCCGCGATCACCGTGTCCGAGTCGCTACCGTGGACCTCGGAACAACTCTCAACCCGTCGTTGAACCTTCGGGTGGGAGCTCGAACGTCGTGGAAGGCATGCACATGAGTGGGACTGACACCCCCGGTACCGAGTCCGAGATGACTCGGTACGACCTCGGCCTGCTCTTCACCGACGGCCTCCCCGAGCACGACGAGCAGAACGGCTACCGCGGCACCGTCGCCGCGCGGGCAGCAGGCATCTCCTACCGCCAGCTCGACTACTGGGCCCGCACCGAGCTCGTCCAGCCCACGATCCGTGGCGCGGCCGGCTCCGGGTCGCAGCGCCTGTACGGGTTCCGCGACATCCTCGTCCTCAAGCTCGTCAAGCGCCTGCTCGACACCGGCATCTCGCTGCAGCAGATCCGCACCGCCGTGAACCAGCTCCGCGAGTCGGGCGTGTCCGACCTCGCCCAGACGACGCTGATGTCGGACGGTGCCTCGGTCTACCTCTGCACCTCCGACGACGAGGTCATCGACCTCGTGTCCCGCGGCCAGGGCGTGTTCGGCATCGCCGTCGGCAAGGTCCTGCGCGAGGTGGAGAGCTCCCTCGTCGAGCTCGACGCCACCCCCGCGGCGGACCCGGCCGACGAGCTCGCCGCCCGCCGGGCGAACCGCGCTTCCTGACGCCGGGCCCGCTGGTGCTGCCCCGGGGCAGCGGTCGTCCCCGCGCCTGACGCCGAGGTCGCGCGACCTGCCGCGTGCGTGACGCCGAGAGCGCAGAATTCGGAACTCCCGCCGTGCTCGGACGACGAGTCGTGCACGCTCGGCGGACGTGAGCGGCGAGTCGTGCGCACTCGCACCGCCCGCACCGGCATTCAGCGCCGGGCGCCGCGGCGTCAGGCCTGGATCGCAGCGCCCTCGGCGTACGGACCGATCTTGCCCGTGCGCATGATGCGCTCGAGCAGCTGGTCGAAGTTCCGCGCCATCTCCTGCGCCGACTCACCCGGCCACACGTGCAGGGGCTTCGCGGCACCCTGGGCCTGCTGCAGCGACGTGCGCTCCGGCAGCTGCGGCGAGAGCACGAGCGGGCCGAACATGTCCCGGAGCTCCTTGATGCGGAACTGGTGCTCGAGGGACTGCACTCGAGCGCGGTTCACGATGATCCCGAGCGGCTGCAGGCGGGGGGAGAGTCCGCGTCGGATCTCCTCGATCGCACGGAGGGCACGGTCGGCGGCGGCCACGGAGAACAGACCCGGCTCGGTGACGACGGTCACGCGGTCGGAGGCCGCCCACGCGGTGCGGGTGAGCGCGTTGAGGGACGGCGCGCAGTCGATCAGGACCAGCTCGTAGTCCTGCTCGACGTTGGCCAGTGCCTCTTCCAGCTTCCAGATGTCACGGATCGAGGGGTGGGGCCCGTCGAAGTTGATCGCCGAGGGCGAGCCGACGAGCACGTCGACCTTGCCCTGCGAGCCCTTCGTCCACCCGGACGGGGCGATCGCCTGACGGACGATCTTCTCCTTCGGGTTCTCGAGGACGTCGGCGACGTTGAGGTGGCCGGAGATGTCGATGTCGAGGCCCGTGGAGACGTCGGACTGCGGGTCGAGGTCCACCACCAGCGTGCGCAGTCCCTTGGCGAACGCGGCCGATGTCAGGCCGAGCGTCACCGTCGTCTTGCCGACACCACCCTTGAGGGAGCTCACGCTGAGTACATGCACGGTGAGCCACGTTACCGCCAGTAGGGTTGTGACACCTCAACCCGGGCTGAAAGGGACGTCGTGTTCAGCAAGATCCTCGTGGCGAACCGTGGCGAGATCGCCATCCGCGCGTTCCGTGCCGCGTACGAGCTGGGGGCCCGCACGGTCGCCGTGTACCCGTACGAGGACCGCAACTCCCTGCACCGGCTGAAGGCCGACGAGGCCTACGTCATCGGCGAGCCGGGTCACCCCGTCCGGGCCTACCTGGACGTCTCCGAGATCATCCGCGTCGCCCGCGAGTCGGGCGCCGACGCGATCTACCCGGGCTACGGCTTCCTGTCCGAGAACCCGGAGCTGGCCGCCGCTGCCGCCGCCGCGGGGATCACGTTCATCGGTCCGGGCGAGCACGTCCTCGAGATGGCGGGCAACAAGGTCACCGCGAAGGAGCACGCGATCGCGGCCGGTGTCCCGGTCCTCGCGAGCACCCCGCCGAGCCGCGACGTCGACGAGCTCCTCGCGGGGGCCGACGCGATCGGCTTCCCGGTGTTCGCGAAGGCGGTCGCCGGCGGTGGCGGTCGCGGCATGCGCCGGGTCGAGACCGAGGCCGAGCTGCGCGGGGCACTCGAGGCCGCCATGCGCGAGGCCGACAGTGCGTTCGGTGACCCGACCATGTTCCTCGAGCAGGCCGTCATCCGTCCGCGGCACATCGAGGTGCAGATCCTCGCGGACGCCACCGGCTCCGACGCGGGCACCATCCACCTGTTCGAGCGCGACTGCTCCGTGCAGCGTCGCCACCAGAAGGTCGTCGAGATCGCGCCCGCGCCGGACCTCGACCCGTCGGTCGCGGCCGCCCTGCACCGGGACGCCGTCGCGTTCGCGCGGTCGATCGGCTACGTCAACGCCGGCACCGTCGAGTTCCTGCTCGACACCGAGGGCGCCCGCGCGGGTCAGCACGTCTTCATCGAGATGAACCCGCGCATCCAGGTCGAGCACACCGTGACCGAGGAGGTCACCGACGTCGACCTCGTCCAGTCGCAGATGCGCATCGCCGCGGGGGAGACCCTCGCCGACCTCGGGCTGTCGCAGGACACCGTCAGCGTGCACGGCGCCGCCCTGCAGACCCGCATCACGACGGAGGACCCGACGCAGGGCTTCCGTCCGGACACCGGCCGCATCACCACCTACCGCAGCCCGGGCGGCGCCGGCGTCCGCCTCGACGGCGGCACGGTGGCGACGGGCGCGCAGATCAGCCCGCACTTCGACTCGATGCTCGCGAAGATGACCTGCCGCGGGCGGGACTTCCCGGCCGCGGTGGCGCGGGCCAAGCGTGCCCTCGCCGAGTTCCGCATCCGCGGCGTGAGCACGAACATCCCGTTCCTGCAGGCCGTCCTCGAGGACCCGGACTTCGCCCGCGGCGACGTCTCGACGCAGTTCATCGAGGAGCGCCCGCAGCTCTTCGGCGGTCACGTCTCGAAGGACCGCGGCACGAAGGTCCTCGGATGGCTCGCCGACGTCACGGTGAACAAGCCGAACGGCGAGCGTCGCCCGCAGACCGTCGAGCCGAGCGAGAAGCTGCCGGCCGTCGACCTGTCCGTCGCGCCGCCGGAGGGGCAGCGCGACCTGCTGCGCCGGGTCGGTCCGGCCGCGTGGGCACGGGCGCTCCGCGAGCAGACCGCACTCGCGGTCACGGAGACGACGATGCGCGACGCGCACCAGTCCCTCCTCGCGACCCGGGTCCGCACGAAGGACCTGGTGGCCGTCGCCCCGCACGTGGCCCGGCTCACGCCGCAGCTGCTCAGTGTCGAGGCCTGGGGCGGCGCCACCTACGACGTGGCGCTGCGCTTCCTCGGCGAGGACCCGTGGGAGCGCCTCGCCTCGCTCCGCGCGGCGATCCCGAACATCCCCGTCCAGATGCTCCTGCGCGGTCGCAACACCGTCGGCTACACCCCGTACCCGACGGAGGTCACCGACGCGTTCGTGGCCGAGGCCGCCGCCAGCGGCGTCGACGTCTTCCGGGTGTTCGACGCGCTCAACGACGTCTCGCAGCTGCGTCCCGCCCTGGAGGCCGTGCTCGCCACCGACACGGCCGTCGCCGAAGCGGCGCTCTGCTACTCCGGCGACCTCCTCGACCCCGCCGAGGACCTCTACACGCTCGACTACTACCTCCGCCTCGCGGAGCAGATGGTCGAGGCCGGCGCGCACGTCATCGGCATCAAGGACATGGCCGGCCTGCTCCGCGCCGGCGCCGCCGAGCGGCTCGTCACGGCACTGCGCGAGCGGTTCGACCAGCCCGTGCACGTGCACACCCACGACACCGCGGGCGGCCAGCTGGCGACCCTCCTCGCCGCGTCCCGCGCCGGCGCCGACGCCGTCGACGTCGCCGCCGCGCCGATGGCCGGCACCACGAGCCAGCCGAGCATGTCCGCGCTCGTCGCGGCGCTGGCGCACACCGAGCGCGACACCGGGCTCGACCTCGCCGCGGTCGGCGCGCTGGAGCCCTACTGGGAGGCCGTGCGTCGCGCGTACGCGCCGTTCGAGTCCGGCCTGCCCGGGCCGACCGGTCGCGTCTACCAGCACGAGATCCCCGGCGGGCAGCTCTCGAACCTCCGGCAGCAGGCCATCGCACTCGGGCTCGGCGACCGCTTCGAGCAGGTCGAGGACTGGTACGCGGCGGCCAACCGGATCCTCGGCCGGCCGACGAAGGTGACGCCGTCGTCGAAGGTCGTCGGCGACCTCGCGCTGCAGCTCGCCGCGGTCGGGGCCGATCCCGAGGACTTCGAGCAGAACCCCCAGAAGTACGACATCCCGGACTCGGTCGTCGGGTTCATGGCCGGCGAGCTGGGCGACCTGCCCGGCGGCTGGCCGGAGCCCTTCCGGTCGAAGGTGCTCGCGGGGCGGGAGGTCCGACTGACGGTCACCCCGGTCCCCGACGAGGAGCGCGCGCACCTCGCCGCCTCCGGTCCCGAACGCCAGCAGGCCCTCAACCGCCTGCTCTTCCCGCAGCCGACCCGGCAGTTCGAGCAGGTCCGCGAGCAGTACGGGGACCTCTCCGTCCTGCCGACCACGGACTACCTGTACGGGCTGCGTCCCGGTCAGGAGCACGTCGTGCCGCTCGGTCGCGGCGTCGACCTGCTCGTCGGGCTCGAGGCGATCGGCGAGGTCGACGAACGGGGGATGCGCACGGTCATGACGACGATGAACGGGCAGCTCCGCCCGGTCACCGTCCGCGACCGTTCGGTCGAGGTCGAGACGAAGGTGGCCGAGCAGGCCGACCCGTCCGACCCGAAGCACGTCGCCGCACCGTTCTCCGGTGTCGTGACGCTCAAGGTCGCCGTCGGTGACGTCGTGCGGGCCGGTCAGGCCGTGGCGAGCATCGAGGCGATGAAGATGGAAGCGGCCATCACGGCGCCCGTGGCGGGCACCGTCGGCCGTCTCGCGATCCCGGCGACCCAGCAGGTGGACGCCGGCGACCTCCTGGTGGTGCTGCAGTAACGTGACCGTCCGTCCCATCCGCCTGTTCGGCGACCCCGTCCTCCGTTCCCCCGCGGACCCGATCGCACCGGACGCCCTCGGGTCACCCGGTGTGCGCGACCTCGTGCAGGACCTCATCGACACCGTCAAGGAACCCGGCCGTGCCGGCGTCGCCGCCCCGCAGATCGGCGTGGGGCTGCGGGCCTTCTCCTGGAACGTGGACGGCGAGGTCGGCTACGTCCTGAACCCGGAGGTCGTCGAGGTCCGCGGCGAACGGGAGCACATGGACGAGGGCTGCCTCTCCGTCCCCGGCCTGTCCTACCCGACACCCCGCCACCCGTGGGCGCGGGTCCGCGGGGTCGACGTCGACGGTGCCGAGGTCGTGCTCGAGGGCACCGGGCTGATGGCCGAGGCGCTGCAGCACGAGGTGGACCACCTCGACGGCACCGTCTACGTCATGACGCTCGACCCCGAGGTCCGCCGCGGGGCGCTCCGCGACATCCGCGCGCAGGACTGGTTCCACTGACCCCGACCACGCGCCCGACCCCGCGCCGGGACGTGCGAACCGGGGTCGGTCCTGGTCCGCACACCTGCGGACACCCGATCGTGGGGGTCGCCGACGTCACCCGTACGACGTAGCGTTCTGCGTCGACGCGCACCCCGCACCAGCCGGGTCGGCGGGCGCGCACCGACCAGGAGGACGGCCGTGCAGGGACGGACCACGACCACGCGCCGGGCACGGCGCATGACCGCGACGCTGCTCGCGGTGCTCACCGCGCTGGCAGCCGGCGTCGTCGTCACGGGGCCGGTGTCGCCGGCCGTCGCGGCGACCTCGGAGCCGGAGGCCGCCGACTACGCCACCGACGTGTTCGGCGACGCGTGGGACTTCTCGAACGCGGCCGACATCAACACGAGCTCGACGTCCGCCCGGGCGTCCGTCGGCGGGGGCGCCCTGAGCGTCGAGCTCGTGGACCAGGACCACCTCTTCCTCGTGCACTCGGTCTCGGGCAGCCTGCCCTTCGGCCGCGACGGGGCGCTCCAGCCCGTCGACACGGCGAAGTACACCCGGCTCTCGTTCTCGATGGACCAGCCGCTCGCCAAGCGCATCGGTGCCGTCTACTGGTTCACCTGCCGTGAGCAGACGTCGGCGTGCGGCGGCGGTGCCACGTTCTCGACCGTGCCGGGGCGCCACACCTACGACATCGACCTCGCCAAGACGTCGACGCTGCTCGGCAAGCGCCCGTGGAAGTCGGCGAAGATGGTCGTCGTCCGCCTCGACCCCGTGGTCATGCGCGCGAAGGAGAAGGGCGGGACCGCCTCGATCGACTGGGTCCGGCTCCACGCGGCGCCGGACGCGCAGCACCCGAACGCGGCGCTGCCGCCGGGGACCACGGGCACGACGACGATCCGGCCGCGTCCGCAGACGGTGGTCGACTCGCCCAACCCGTCGCAGGGTGCGGACCTCGCGGCCGTCCAGCACGGTCGGTCGTGGGACTTCCGGTCGGCCGTCGCCACCGGCGGGGTCCGCTACCAGGACATCACCCGCCTGCCCCGCGACTCCCGCGGCCTGAACGCCCGGAACGCGCCGCCCGCCCAGAACGACCCCCGGGTGCTCTTCCCGGTGTCGCCGTTCCCCGGCAGCACGTACCACTACCTGCAGTTCGACATGACGTACGACGGGAAGTTCGACCTGGCCGACCACCCGGGCGGCGGCAAGATGGCCCGTCTCATCTGGAACGCCTCCGGCTCGGGGACCCCGCAGATCAGCAACGACATCCTCACGTACGACTCGGGCAACCAGTCCGAGGTGACCGTCGACCTGACCGCGCGGAACCCGCTCGACGAGAACGCGCTGAACCCCCGCCTCGGCTGGGCCGGTCGGACCATCACGAGCCTGCGCTTCGACCCGAACGAGGACCCGGGTGCCGCGGTCTGGCACCTCCGCTCGCTGCACCTGCGCGCGGACCCCGCGGCGAAGGGCTCCACCTCGGTGCAGTTCCACGACGCGGCCTGGGTGCCGGGCACCACCGCCGAGGTCGCCGTCGGGACGCGCCCGCCGGGGAGCCGGGGCTACGTCGCCATCGCGGCCAAGGGGACGGCCGTGGCGAAGGGCGCGAACAGCGTGCCCTTCCGGCTCGGCTCGATGGCTCCGGGACGCTACTGGGTGCGGGTCACGCTGACCCACCCGGACGGCAGCACCTCGACCTCGTTCGCGCCGGCGCCCGTCGTGATGTCGCGCTGACCACCACCGTCCGGACCACCGCTCCGAGCGAACAGTCGGTGACACCCGGACGCGGGATTGTCGCTCCGGCGCCGGACGGAGGTACCGTGCTCTCGTCGGCCACCCACCGACGCCCTTCCCACACCCCAGGACCCAGCATGACCGTTCAGAACGACGAGCTCAGCTCGCACCGCACCCGCACCAACCGCCGCCCCGAGCCGATGCCCGTGACGGCCTCGACCGCCGTCCTCGACGCGCCGGAGGTGCAGCAGGCCCCGGAGGCCTGAGGGGGCGCGTGGCGCGACCCGGACACGGGTGGCGCGGACACACGCAGACGGACGCACTGGGCCCACGCCGCCGGTACCGGCGCGACGCGCCAGCGGCGTGCCGGCCGTGCCGGTGGGGAGAGGCCCGGTGCCGGTCCCAGGGACCGGCACCGGGCCTCCCGTCCGTCGCGGTGCTACGCGCGGTCGCGGGGACGGGCGGGGCCCAAGGGGGGGCGGGGGGGGGTCCGCCTCTATCCGCGGTGCGCGCAGCGGCGCGCGGCTGTTGCCACGCGTGCTAGACGGTCCGGCTCCG
>NZ_CAJCKG010000062.1:0-14635 GCF_903970945.1 Curtobacterium sp. ME26 | reverse complement strand
CGCTGGCCCTAGTGTCTTCTCGTTGGCTGTGTTTGGCTCTTTGAGACCTCCTGCGCGTTCCTGGTCGTGTGGTTGTGTTGCAGATCTCGCCGTCCGCGACGCTCTTCCGCGGTTCTGGACTCTCTTGCCCTGCACGACGCTCTGCCGCTCGCAGAAGGGGCGCTCCGCCCTGGAACGGGTCGAGGCCACCGTCGGCACCCTCCGCGCGCACGGTGTCGCGGGTCACGACGTGGTGGTCGTCGACGACGTCGTCACGACCGGCGTCACGATGGCCGAGGCGGTCCGTGCGGTCCGTGCAGCGGGCGGGCGCGTGGTGCGGTGCGTGGCGCTCGCCGAGGTGCCGGAGTGAACGACACGGGACCGGCGGGTGACGGGCCGGTGTCGCCTGGGCATCCGGTGGGTGTCCGACGCGACCCGCCCGGAGGTGGTGACGCCGTCCGGGCAGGGGGTCTAGCCTCGCGGCAAGGCGTTCGGGATCGCCGGATGGAGGCGACGCGCCGAAGTACGGATGGGAGCCGCCACATGGACGTGACGATCACGGGCCGGAACGTCGGGGTCACCGATCGATTCCGCACCTACGTCGAACAGAAGTCCGAGAAGATCGACGTGCTCGCCGACCGCGCCCTCGCCTTCGAGGTGCGCCTCAGCCGCCACAACGAGAAGTCCGGCGGTTCCCAGGGCGAGGACCGCGTCGAGCTCACGCTGATCGGTCCCGGACCGCTCGTGCGGGCCGAGTCCGCCGCGTCGGACAAGTACGCGGCGTTCGACCTGGCGTTCGCCCGCATCACCGAGCGCCTGCGCCGTGCACGCGACCGCCGCAAGGTGCACCGCGGGCGCCACCGCCCGACCTCCGTGGCCGAGGCCGCGGGGACCGGGTTCGAGCACATGGACGTGACGCCGGCCGACGGGCGGCTCATCGAGACGGTCGCGACGGGCGCCGTGCCCGTGGTCGAGGAGCACGAGGACGACACCGAGGTGTACTCGCCCGTGGTCATCCGGCACAAGGTCTTCGAGGAGGCCCCGATGACCGTCGACGACGCGCTCTACCGGATGGAGCTCGTGGGACACGACTTCTACCTGTTCGTCGACGCCGAGACCCACCGCCCGAGCGTCGTCTACCGCCGCAAGGGCTGGGACTACGGCGTGATCGGCATCGACGACGGCGGCCACGGCGCTGACGCCCCGGCGGACGCCGACGCGTCGCGCACCGCGGCGATCGCCTGACGGGTGTCCCGGGCGGGTGTGCGCGGTCCCGGTGGCCGCGCACACCCGTCTCCCTCCCAGCGCCCGGGCCGCGCGGGTTGCTAGCATGACTGGCTGTTCGGATCGCGCAGGTCGCGCGCGACGACCCCGTAAGGAGCTCACGTGGCAAACGTGCTGGAGAAGGTCCTCCGCATCGGCGAAGGGCGCACCCTCCGTCGGCTGAAGGCGTACGCCTCGGCCATCAACGACCTCGAGGACGACTTCTCGACCCTCACGGACGACGAACTCCAGGACGAGACCAAGGAGCTCCGCGAGCGCTACGCCAACGGCGAGACGCTCGACGACCTCCTGCCCGAGGCGTTCGCGGCCGTGCGCGAGGCGGCGAAGCGCACCCTCGGCATGCGGCACTTCGACGTCCAGCTCATGGGCGGTGCCGCCCTGCACCTCGGCAACATCGCCGAGATGAAGACCGGTGAGGGCAAGACCCTGGTCGCGACGACGGCGGCGTACCTCAACGCGATCCCGTCGCGCGGCGTGCACGTCATCACCGTCAACGACTTCCTCGCGTCGTACCAGTCGGAGATCATGGGGCGCGTCTTCCGCGCGCTCGGCATGAGCACCGGCTGCATCATCGCGAACCAGTCGCCGGCCGAGCGCCGTGAGCAGTACGCGGCGGACATCACGTACGGCACGAACAACGAGTTCGGCTTCGACTACCTGCGCGACAACATGGCGTGGCAGGCGTCGGACATGGTCCAGCGCGGCCACTTCTTCGCCATCGTGGACGAGGTCGACTCGATCCTCATCGACGAGGCCCGCACCCCGCTGATCATCTCGGGCCCGTCCTCCGGCGAGGCGAACCGCTGGTTCACCGAGTTCGCCTCGATCGCCACGCGGCTCATCCCGGGCGAGGACTACGAGGTCGACGAGAAGAAGCGCACCGTCGGCGTGCTCGAGCCCGGCATCGAGAAGGTCGAGGACTACCTCGGCATCGACAACCTGTACGAGTCGGCGAACACCCCGCTCATCTCCTTCCTGAACAACTCGATCAAGGCCGTGGCCCTGTTCAAGAAGGACAAGGACTACGTCGTCATGAACGGCGAGGTGCTCATCGTCGACGAGCACACCGGCCGCATCCTGATGGGCCGTCGCTACAACGAGGGCATCCACCAGGCGATCGAGGCGAAGGAGGGCGTCGAGGTCAAGGCCGAGAACCAGACCCTCGCCACGGTCACGCTGCAGAACTACTTCCGCCTGTACCAGAAGCTCTCGGGCATGACCGGTACCGCCGAGACCGAGGCGGCCGAGTTCATGTCGACCTACAAGCTCGGCGTCGTGCCCATCCCGACGAACAAGCCGATGCAGCGCATCGACCAGACCGACCTCGTCTACAAGAACGAGAAGGCCAAGTTCGAGCAGGTGGCCGTCGACATCGCCGAGCGCCACGAGAAGGGTCAGCCCGTCCTCGTCGGCACGACGAGCGTCGAGAAGTCCGAGTACCTCTCGAAGCTCCTCGCGAAGAAGGGCGTCAAGCACGAGGTCCTCAACGCGAAGAACCACGCGCGTGAGGCTGCGATCGTCGCCCAGGCCGGTCGTCTCGGCGCCGTCACGGTCGCCACGAACATGGCCGGCCGCGGTACGGACATCATGCTCGGCGGCAACTCCGAGTTCCTCGCCGTGCAGGAGATGCACGCCAAGGGCCTGTCCCCGACGGAGACGCCGGAGGAGTACGAGGCCGCGTGGGACGACGTGTTCGCCCGCGTCAAGGCCGAGATCAAGGAGGAGGCCGACAAGGTCCGCGACGCCGGCGGCCTGTACGTCCTCGGCACCGAGCGCCACGAGTCGCGCCGCATCGACAACCAGCTGCGTGGTCGTTCCGGTCGTCAGGGCGACCCGGGCGAGAGCCGCTTCTACCTGTCGCTGACGGACGACCTCATGCGCCTGTTCAACTCCGGTGCCGCCGAGAGCCTCATGGGCCGCTCGAACGTCCCGGACGACATGGCCATCGAGAACAAGCTCGTCAGCCGTGCGATCCGGTCGGCCCAGGCGCAGGTCGAGGGCCGGAACGCCGAGATCCGCAAGAACGTCCTGAAGTACGACGACGTCCTGAACCGCCAGCGCGAGGCGATCTACAGCGACCGCCGCCACATCCTCGAGGGCGACGACATCAACGACCGTGCGCAGTCGTTCCTCAAGGCCGTCGTGGACGACGTCATCGACACCCACACCGGCGAGGGCTCGCCCGACGACTGGGACCTCGACGCCATGTGGACGGAGCTCGGGACGCTCTACCCCATCTCGATCTCCATCGACGAGGTCATCACCGAGGCCGGCTCGAAGGGCAAGGCGTCGCGCGAGTTCCTCGGCCGCGAGATCCTCTCCGACGCGAAGCTCGCGTACGAGAAGCGCGAGGAGATGCTCGGCGACGAGGCCATGCGCGAGCTCGAGCGCCGCGTGGTCCTCTCGGTGATCGACCGCCGCTGGCGCGACCACCTGTACGAGATGGACTACCTCAAGGACGGCATCGGCCTCCGCGCCATGGCGCAGCGTGACCCGCTCGTCGAGTACCAGCGCGAGGGCTACGCCCTGTTCCAGAGCATGATGGGACAGATCCGCGAGGAGTCCGTCGGCTACCTGTTCAACCTCGAGGTGCAGGTCCAGTCCGACGGCGACAACGCGGTCATCGAGGCGAAGGGCCTCGGCGAGGGCGAGGCGACCGGTCTCGAGTACTCCGCACCGTCGATCGACGGCGAGGTCGAGGTGCGCGACGAGCGCGGCCGCCTCGAGCAGGCGGCTACCGCCCGTGCGCAGCAGGCCCAGGCGGAGGCCGAGGCCGACGTCGCCGGGCCGGAGCAGGGCTCGGCATTCGGCAACGCCGCCACGGCGTCCGGCCAGGCCGCGTCCGCCGGCAACCGTGCGGACCGTCGCCAGGCGGCCAAGAAGGGCTGACGCAGCGGCCGTCACGGTCGACGATGACGGACGGGAGGCGCGGTGCCAGCGGGCACCGCGCCTCCCGTCCTCGTGTGGGACCGCAGGCAGCGTGTGGTCCCGTCGTCAGAGCACACCGACGGCGGTCGCCCGCCACCGGCCCTGTCGGAGCTCCAGCCGCAGTGCCACCGCCCGCGCGTGACTCCGCGTGTGGACCACGACCGCGGCCTCGACGACGCCGTCCGCGACCGGGCAGGTCCGGACGCTCCCGACCTGCACCCGCGGACGCGCTCGGGCGCGCCCGCCGAGCGACCGGGCACGCGTGGCGACGGCCGCGCGCTGCTGGAGGTGACGGTGGACGTCCTCGGTGACCCACCGTGCGATGCTGTCGACCTCGCGTCCGCCGGTGAGGACCTCGACCACGCAGAGCCCGAGGGCCCGTGCCGTGGCCGCGGCGTCCGGTGGCGCCGGCGGGGTCGGGTCCACCCGGCGTGCCGGACGCCGCGGCAGGGGTGCGAGCGCGACGGCGTCCCGACGCGGCGGGGCGCCGTCCGACCCCTCGTCCGGCACCGGCACGAGCCCCCGTCGCTCCCGCCCCGCCTCGTCGTCCTCGATGGGACGTGCTTCTCCTGACGCCATCTGCCCTCCGCGACCGAGCGTACGGAGCAATTGAACATGTGAAATGTTCAGCCCGGAGGCTTGTGGAGGAGCGACCTCGTCCACAGAGCAGCGCACCTAGACTTGCGGGGTGTCGACCCTCAGTGACCTCGTCCTCGCGCAAGGCCGATCCTCCGAAGCGGACGTGGAGTGGCTCCACCTGCTCGTGGGGGACTGGCAGCTCCTCGCCGACCTGTCCTTCGCCGACATGGTCCTGTGGGTCCCAACCGCCGAGGACGGCTCGTTCGTGGCCGTCGCCCACGCCCGTCCGAGCTCCGCGGCGACGCTGTTCTACCGCGACATCGTGGGCCAGGAGATCCGCGAGGAGTGGCGCGACCAGGTCGTCCGCTGCTTCGCGAGCGCCGAGCTCGTGGACTCCGCCGAGCCCGACTGGTACGAGGACACCCCGACCCGCGTCCGCGCGATCCCGGTGCTGCGTCGGCTCAGCGCGAAGAGCGCCGAGACCACCGACCGCCCGATCGCCGTCGTCACGCGGCACTCGAACCAGGACGAGATGCGGACGCCGAGTCGTCAGGAGCTCAACTTCACCGGGAGCGCGAACGACCTGTTCGGGATGATCGCGACGGGCGACTTCCCGGACCTCGGTGCGCCGGCCGGCCCACGCCGTGGAGCGCCGCGTGCGAGCGACGGCCTGCTCCGCCTCGACACGAACGGGGTCGTCACGTTCGCGAGCCCGAACGGACTCAGCGCCTTCAACCGGATGGGCTTCGAGGGCGAGCTCGAGCGGAAGTCCCTCGCCGAGGTCACGACCGAGCTCATCGGCTCCCAGCTCGACGTCGACGAGTCCCTGCCGCTGGTCGTCACCGGGCGCGCCCCGTGGCGTGCCGACGTCGAGGCCAAGGGCGTCACCGTCTCCCTGCGCTCGATCCCGCTCCGCGACCACGGCGACCGCATCGGCGCGATCGTCCTCTGCCGCGACGTCACCGAGCTGCGGCACCAGGAGCGGGAGCTCATCACCAAGGACGCGACGATCCGTGAGATCCACCACCGCGTGAAGAACAACCTGCAGACGGTGGCGTCGCTGCTGCGCATCCAGGCGCGTCGCACGCACTCCGACGAGGCCCGCACGTCGCTGCAGAACGCCATGCGCCGCGTCGCCGCGATCGCCGTCGTGCACGACACCCTGTCGGCCGGACTCAGCCAGAACGTGGACTTCGACGAGGTGTTCGACTCGGTGCTGAAGCTCGTCACCGAGGTTGCGGCGTCCCACAACACCACGGTCCGCCCGAAGAAGACCGGCGAGTTCGGCGTCCTGCCCTCGGAGGCCGCGACCCCGCTCGCGCTCGGGCTCACCGAGCTCGTGACGAACGCCGTCGAGCACGGGCTCGACGGGCGGGACGGTGAGGTCGAGATCGTGGCGAACCGCTCCGACGACCACCTCGACATCGAGGTCCGCGACAACGGCGTCGGGCTGCCGGAGGGCAAGGTCGGGTCGGGCCTCGGCACGCAGATCGTCCGGACGCTCATCCAGGGCGAGCTCGGCGGGACCATCGACTGGCACACCCTGACCGGCAGCGGCACCGAGGTCACGATCACGATCCCCTTCCGCTGGCTCACGGCCGGCGCCGCGTAGGCGGCCGAGCGCTCCGCCGCCCCGCGCACACGACGACGCCCGCCGCTCCCGGGGGAGCGACGGGCGTCGTCGGGGTGGTGCTGCTGTGTCAGGAGGCGCGACGGGCGCGGGCCGCGCGGCGCTTCAGCGCACGACGCTCGTCCTCGCTGAGGCCGCCCCAGACGCCCGAGTCCTGGTTGTTCTCGAGGGCGTACTGCAGGCACATCTCGGTCACCGTGCAGCGAGCACAGACCGACTTGGCCTTCTCGATCTGGTCGACGGCGGGTCCGGTGTTCCCGACGGGGAAGAAGAGCTCGGGGTCCGCGGTGAGGCAGGCTGCCTGGTCACGCCAGTCCATGTGTGGTGCTCCTTGGTGTCGATGCTCGAACGGCAGGCCGGGGCCGCGGCTCGGGGATCGGAACGCTGGCATGCACAGGGCACGAGGGGAACCTGTGGGGGAGGCTTCCGCTGGGAGCGAGTCTGACGCCCGCTGAACGCTCGGGGGAGGAGCGTCGAACCGCGGGAGACGCACACCACATCGTGCCGTCCAAACGACCTCCAATATCGTTCCATACTGGTAGAGCCAAATCAAGGGTTCCATCTGGAGGATCGCTGTGCCCGACACCACCCCGAACGCCCCGGAGCCCACCGCTGCGCGGCACCCGGCGTTCCGCACGCTCCTCGTCGTCGTCGGCCTCGAAGCGGCAGCCCTCGTCGTGCTGACGGTCGCGCTCGTCGTGGAACTCGTCGTCGCTCCGGCGTCGAGCATCGCGTCCGCGATCGCCCTCGTGCTGCTCGCCGCGATCGCCGCCCTCTGGCTCGTCGCGATCGTCGTCGGACTCCGGAACCGTCGCCCCTGGGTACGCTCCGGGATCATCGTCTGGCAGGTGCTGCAGGGCGCGATCGCGATCGGCGCCTTCCAGGGCGTGTTCCGCGTGGCCTGGGTCGGGTGGGTCCTGCTGATCCCCGCGCTCCTCGCGCTCACCCTCGTGCTGTCGCGGCCGGTCACGGCCGCGCTGCTCCCGCGCGCCGAGCGGGAGGACTGACGCGCGGCCGACGGACGGGAGGCGCGATGCCAGCTGGCACCGCGCCTCCCGTCCGTCGTCCGGTCGCCGCAGCGATCAGACCAGCCCGAGCTTCTTCCGCAGGCTCGCGACGTGGCCGGTGGCCTTCACGTTGTAGAGCGGCAGCTGCACGGTGCCGTCCTCGTCCACGACGATCGTCGACCGGATGGTGCCGGTGACGACCTTGCCGTAGTTGTTCTTCTCGCCCCAGGCCGCGTAGGCCCGGTGCACGGCGAGGTCCGGGTCGCTCAGCAGCGGGAAGGTCAGCGCCTGCTCGTGCCGGAACTCCCGGAGCTTCGCCTGCTCGTCCTTCGAGACCCCGAGGACCTCGTAGCCGGCGGCCTGCAGCGACGACATGTTGTCGCGGAAGTCACACGCCTCGGTGGTGCAGCCGGGGGTCGACGCCGCCGGGTAGAAGTACACGATCACCTTGCGACCGCGCAGGTCGGCGAGGTGGTGCTCGACCCCGTCCTGGTCCGGCAGGGTGAAGTCGGGGGCGGTGTCGCCGGCGGCGAGACGGTCCGTCATGGGGCTCCTCGGGGGTTCCGGTGCTCGTGTGGTCGTGAGCACGCGAAAGCCATGCTATTGTTGTTTCCCGTTGCAGCACGGAGTTCCGGACTGCGACAGACAACTCCACACCATGCGCCTCTAGCTCAATTGGCAGAGCAACTGACTCTTAATCAGTGGGTTCTCGGTTCAAGTCCGAGGGGGCGCACCAGCAAGGCCCGGTCGGATCGCTCCGACCGGGCCTTCGTCGTTCCCGGGATCGTGCGATCTCCGCGACACGCGCGGGGTGCTCCCGAGGGCTCGATCCGTCCGGCGGGTCCTCGCGGGCGGTCAGTCGGCCACGACGTCGACGACACGCGGGGCGCCGACCACGGCGTCGAGCGCCCCGGCCGTCGCCGCCGCGAGGTCGGACCGGAGTCGTCCGATCGCGTCCTCGGGCACCCAGAGCGTGAACGTCACCGCGTCCCCGTAGTGCGGGTCGTCGAACGTCGCACCGTGGTGCCGCACCCAGTCGCGCAACACGTTGTCGACCCGGCCGGCGTCGGCGTGCGGTGCCGTGACGTCGACCCGGGTGAGCTCGACGCGACGGACGACGGCCGCGCGGTCGAGCGCCTCGGAGACCGACGTCGAGTAGGCGCGCACGAGCCCGCCGGCCCCGAGCTTCACGCCCCCGAAGTACCGGGTGACGACCGCGACGACGTCGGTGAGGTCGCGACGGCGGAGCACCTCGAGCATGGGGACGCCGGCGGTGCCCGACGGTTCGCCGTCGTCCGAGGAGCGCGCCTGGTCGCCGAGGACCCCCGTCACCATCGCGGTGCAGTGGTGCCGGGCGTCCCAGTACCGGCGCCGGACGTCTGCGACGACCCGTTCGGCGTCCGCGACGTCCGTCACGGGAGCGATCGTCGTGACGAAGCGCGACCGTGTGACCGTGATCTCGTGCTCGACGGGCCCGGCGACGGTCGACGGGTATGCGCGGGTCACGCTCCGAGGCTACCGGTGCGGCCCGGACGGCCCGCGCTAGCATGGTGCCCGACCGGCGATCGGGGAGGGGGCGGATCGACATGCGGTGCACCGACCCGGCGGGGGGCGCCCTCGAGGCCGCCGAACTCGCCCGACGCCTCAACCTGCTGCTCGACTTCGAGGAGTCGCAGCGCGGTGATCCCGTGCCGTTCGCCGCGATCGAGGAGTACGTCGCCGACCGCGGTGGCTCGCTGTCGCGGGCGAAGTGGACGTACATGCTCTCCGGTGACGGGCGTCGGAACCGGGACAGCGGCCTGCTCCGTCTGCTGGCCGGCTTCTTCGAGGTCGACGAGCGCTTCCTGCTCGAGGACAGCGCGGTGCCCGAGCGCATCGGCGCCCAGATCGAGCTCGTGCGCGCGCTCCGGTCGGCACGTGTGAGCGGCTTCGCGGCGCGGACGTTCCCCGGTGAGCTGTCGCCCGAGGCGCTGCGTCGCATCGCGCAGGTGCTCGAGGAGGAGTCGGCACGAGGGGGAGTGGCGTGACGGACCGGTCGATCGAGGCGTTCTGGCTCCGCGGGGCGGCGGAGGGTTGGTCGGACATCGACCAGGCGGTCGCCGCCGCGTCCGACCACGTGGGCAAGCCCGTCGTGGTGCGTGAGGAGTCGTTCCTCAGCACCGAGCCGGTCTGCGGCATCGTCGCCACGCTCGAGCACCAGCACCTCGTGATGATCTCGCCGACGAGCTCGGGGACGTTCCGGTCCTTCGTCATCGGGCACGAGCTCGGGCACGTGCTCCACCGGCACCACGAGCGTGCGGCGCAGTCGGCGTACGTGCGCGACGTGTTCCCGGACGTCCCCGAGTACAAGGTCGAGCGCGCCCTCGCACGCGGGCTCTTCTCGAACGACCACGAGCACGAGGCCGAGGTCTTCGCCGACCGGCTCGCAGCGCTCATCCGCGCCAACCGCGGCCGCCCGAGCGCCTTCCGCGGGGTCTTCGGGTGATCGTCTCCGTCACGATGGCGGTGCTCCTCGTCGTCGGGACGGTGGTGCTGTTCCGGCTGCAGCGCGGGCAGGACCGGACCCTCGCGGTCACGTTCCTGCTGTTCTCCGCGACGATCGTCACGAACGTCGACCCGCTGTACCGGTGGCTCGACCCCCTGGTCGGCGGCCGCAACGTGGTGACCGTCGTGAGCGACTGCCTGATGGTGGCGGGCACGAGCGCGCTGCTGTGGGGCGTCGCGAAGGCCGTCGGCGCCGGGTGGCCGTGGCTGCGCGCCGCGATCGTCGTCGTCTTCGCCGTGGTCGTCGTGGTGGTCGTGACGGCCTTCGTGGCGCTCGAGCAGCCGCCGACGACCACGACGTTCATGCTCGTGGCGGGTGACCAGCCGGCCGCCGCGGTGTACTCGATCGCGCAGACCGCCCACCTCGGGGTCGCCCTCGGTGCCACCGGGGTCATCTGCCTCCTCCGGCTCCGCGAGGCCCGGACGGCCGTCGACCTCGTCGGGCTGTGGCTCCTCGTGGTGGGCGGGGTGTTCGGCGTCGTGCGGATGGTCACGGTGACGGTGATGGACGTCGCCCACGTCGTCGGTCGCCTCGACGTCACCCGTGCGCTCGCCCTGCCGTACGACGTCACCACGCCCGGCGCGGTGCTCTGCGTCGCCACCGGCATGCTGCTGCTCGTCGTCGGGCACCGGCTCTCCCAGCACCGCCGTGCCCGCCGGCTCGACGCCGCGCTCGCCCGCCTCGCGCCGCTGCACGCGCGCATCGGCACGGACAACGCCTACCCCGCGACCCGCGATGCCGCCACGCGCCTCAGCCGGACCATCGTGGAGATCAACGACGGTGCCCGGCGGGCCCGACAGCTGCTCGGCGACCAGGAACGGGCCGACCTCGCCGAGGCGGAGGCGGCGCTCGAGGACCCGGGCCGCGCGGCAGGGTCCCGGACGCGACCGCAACGGTCCGGTCACGTTCCCGAGCAGGACTCGACCTCTCGTCCGAGCGCCGTGTAGGGTCTGTAGCACGTGCTACAGGCCGGATCACCGCGCCGCGGCACGCCGGGGGAGCTCTCGGCCGCGTTGGGGGCGGCCGAGCACCCCCGGGACACCGCTCGTGGGCGTCCCGGTCGGTCGCGACACCTCGCGCGCCGAGGGCGGCCCTGCTGTCTAGACTCGTCGGGTGACCGTCTTCGCCGCCGTCGTCCTGTTCCTCGCCGCCGTCTTCAACGTGGTGACGTGGCCGCGCTTCTTCCAGCGGGTGGCGAAGGACCCGCGGGCGCGGAACGCCGCCGGGAAGCCCACGACGTTCTACACCGTGCACCTCGTGCTGCTGCTCATCGCCTTCGCGATCGCCCTGGCGGCCGTCGTCGCGGGCATCCTGCTGCTCGTCTGACCCGAGCCGAGCCGGGCCGAGGGTGGCCGGGCGCACCGGGCCCCGGGCAGGGTCGAGCTGATCTGCGCCGCCTCAGCCCTCGCTCGGCAGCGGTGCGCCGAGCGCCCGCTCGAGCCCCAGACGCGCCAAGCGCTCGTCGGCCGTGTCGAGGAGCGCGCGGTAGACCGTGTCGTCGGTGACGAACTCGACGCACACCGCGTCGACGTCGCACGGCTCCACGCGCCACCCGGTCACGCGCTCCATGGGGACCTGCGTCCGGCCGTCCTGCTCGAAGCTCGTCTCGGCCCGGACGCCGTGCTCGAAGAACCGGATCCGACCGGTCGTCCCGCGCCAGGTGAGCTGCAGGTCGAGCGTGGGGGAGACAGAAGGGTCCGGCACGTGCCGATCGTACCGGCGCGCACCGGACCCTGTCCGTCGAGCATGCCTCAGCCCTGGTCGTGCCCCGTCTCGTCGCGACGGACCTGTGCGGCCGGGTCGCGGACCCCGATCGGGTACGGACCGGTGACGCCCTCGCGGAGCGCGGCGATGCGCAGGATGCGGTCTCGCTGCAGGAACCACCCGACGACGAGCAGCGGGATGATGATCACGAGCGACGCGATCGTGTACGTGCCGACGGGGTAGTCGATCGCCATGAGCACGATGACCGAGACCAGGAACGCCAGGGTCAGCCAGGAGGTCACCGGGGCCCCGGGGAGCTTGAACGAGGGCTCCTTGGCCAGGCCCTGCTTCGCCCACTGCCGCAGCTTCATCTGGCAGAGGATGATCGTGCCCCACGCGGTGACGATCCCCAGGCTGGCGACGTTCAGCGCGATCTCGAAGGCCTGCTTCGGCACGAAGTAGTTGAGCGCGACACCGGCGACGGTGAAGCCCGCGGTGAGCAGGATGCCCGCGTAGGGCACCCCGCCCCTCGACATCTTGGTGGTCCACTTCGGGGCGGAGCCGTTCATGCCCATCGAGTGGAGCGCACGACCGGTCGAGTACAGCCCGGCGTTGAGCGAGGACAGGGCGGCGGTGAGGACCACGAAGTTCATGATCGACCCGGCGATCACGCCGACCTGCGGGTTGCCGAGCGACGAGAAGAAGGTCACGAACGGGCTCTGTCCGTCCTTGTACGAGGTGTACGGCAGGAGCAGGGAGAGCAGGACGACCGACCCGACGTAGAAGACCGCGATGCGGAACACGACGGAGTTGATGGCGCGGGGGATGACCTTCTCGGTGTCCTGGGTCTCGCCGGAGGCCGTCCCGACGAGCTCGATGGCCGCGTACGCGAACACGACGCCCTGCACCACGAGGACCGCCGGCAGCACACCGTTCGGGATGAGTCCACCGTTGTCGGCCCAGATCGAGAAGCCGGTCCGGACGGCCTCGCCGCCGGTCTCGACCGGGAAGGCGAAGACCAACCAGACGAGCGCGATCACGAGGAACGCGACGAGCGCCGCGACCTTGATGAGCGCGAACCAGAACTCGAGCTCGCCGAAGACCTTGACGGCCACCATGTTCGCCGCGAGCACGACGACGAGGGCGATGAGCGCGAGGAGCCACTGCGGCGCCGCGGTGAACGCGCTCCAGTAGTGCAGGTACAGCGCGACGGCCGTGGTGTCCACGATCGACGTCATCGCCCAGTTCAGGAAGTACATCCACCCGGCGGCGTACGCGAACTTCTCACCGTAGAACTCGCGGGCGTAGGAGATGAACGACCCGGAGGACGGACGGTGCAGCACGAGCTCGCCGAGGGCGCGGAGGATGAAGAACGCGAAGACCCCGGCGACCAGGTAGGTGACCGCCAGTGCCGGCCCCGCGGTGTTCAGGCGTCCGCCCGCACCGAGGAAGAGTCCGGTGCCGATGGCGCCGCCGATCGCGATCATCTGCAGTTGCCGGGGCTTCAGACCGTGCTGGTAGCCCTCCTGCTCGTGCGAGAAGTCGTTCGCGGGCTTCGAGACACCCGTGTCGTTCTGCGCTGTCATGCGCGCCAACCTACATGCGCTGACAGCCCCGGGCGGAACCCGCGCCCGACCTGTACGACACCACAGGCGGAGCGGACGCTGAGCACCGCGGCATCCGCGTCCGACACCATGGACGGATGGACACCCTCCTCCGACTCCTCGTCGCGACCGGGATAGCCCTGCTCGTGACCGCCGCCGCGGCCCTCGTCCTGCACCTGGTCCTGCGGACCGTCGCCCGACGGGAACGCTGGGCCGCGGTGCTCTCCCGACGCACCAAGCACCCGTTCCGGACGGTGCTGCTGGTCGCCCTGCTCTGGACGGCGTTCACCACGAGCATCCCGCGGGACGAGGACACCTTCCCCTGGCGCGACGAGGTCTCCCACACCTTCCTCATCGCGACGATCGCGGTCGGCTGCTGGCTCGCGTGCCAGATCGCCATCTTCCTCGAGGACCTCGGGCTGCACCGGTACCGCGTCGACGTGCCGGACAACCGCGTCGCCCGACGCATCCGCACCCAGGTGCTCATCATCCGACGGCTCACGATCGCCGTGCTCGTCATCATCGCCGTCGGCGCGATCCTCCTCACGTTCCCCGGCGTCGAGGCGGCCGGGGCGAGCGTCCTGGCCTCCGCCGGGCTCATCTCGGTCGTGGCCGGCCTCGCCGCGCAGTCGACGCTCGGCAACGTCTTCGCGGGCATGCAGCTCGCGTTCTCCGGGTCGATCCGCGTGGACGACGTCGTCGTGGTCGAGCAGCAGTGGGGCCGCATCGAGGAGATCACGCTCACCTACGTCGTCGTCCACCTCTGGGACGACCGTCGGTTCGTGCTGCCGTCGACGTACTTCACGTCGACGCCGTTCGAGAACTGGACCCGCACCGGCAGCGAACTGCTCGGCGCCGTCGAGTTCGACCTCGACTGGCGCATCAGCCCGACCGAGATGCGCACCGAGCTCGACCGCATCCTGTCGACGTCGACGATCTGGGACGGCCGGACCAAGGTCCTGCAGGTCACGGACGCGGTGAGCGGCCTGGTGCGCGTGCGGATCCTGGTGTCGGCCCCGGACGCCGGAGGTCTGTTCGACCTCCGCTGCTACGTCCGCGAGGAGATGGTCGAGTGGGTGCAGCGCGAGCACCCGGACGCCCTGCCGCGCCAGCGCGTGCAGGTCACGCAGGGCACCGAGCAGGTCGGCCAGCGACGTGCCCGCACCGAGGAGCAGGACGCGGCGCTCTTCCGCGAGGGCGACGAGCGCACCGCGCTCTTCACCGGGCCGATCCAGACCTCCGGCATCCGCCCCGAGGACATCCCGCCGGAGCGCTGACGGACGGGAGGCGCGGTACCAGTCGGTACCTGGGCCCACGCCGGCCGGTTCCCGGCAGACGCGCCAGCGGCTGCCGGGCCGTGCCCGGTGGGGAGCCT
>NZ_CAJCKG010000061.1:0-15640 GCF_903970945.1 Curtobacterium sp. ME26 | reverse complement strand
CCGGGCCCCGCCCCGCCGCGCGTGCGCCATCGCCGGGCCCACCGCCCCGCCGATGCCGACGAGGTACACCTCGGCCCCGGGTGCGCCCTTCGCGGCGGCACCGGTCCAGAAGCGCAGGACGTCCTCCTGCACGCGGAGGCCCTCGCGCGCCAGCATCCGCTCGCCGTCGAGCAGGAGCACGCAGGCGTAGCCACCCGGAACGTCGGGCTCCGCCCCGCGGGTGGCGACCACGACGGACGGCCGCGCCGGCACCTCGTCGAGCGGTCGTGACCCGTCGGCGACGACGATCCGCGTGCCCGGGAAGGCCCGGCCGAGCTCGTCCGCGGTGCGCTGGGCACCCTGGCCCACCGGCTTCACGGTGCCGTTGCCGCACGTCGGGCAGCGGAAGCCGACCGCGAGGGCACCGCAGAAGCGGCACTGCGGTGTCGCGCCCCGGTGCGGCTGGCCGAGCGGTCCCCCGCAGATCCGGCAGTGCGCACGCTCCCCGCACTCGGCGCAGACCAGACCGGTGCCGAAGCCGGGGCTCGCGACCTGCACGAGGACGGGACTGTGCTGACTGGCCTCGCGCGCGGCGCGCCACGCGGTGCTCGGGATGCGGGCCTGCGCGGCGAAGCCCTCGGCGCCGCTCTGCTGCACGGTCGGGATCACCTTCGGCGTCGCGACGCGGTACGGGGTCACGTCGTCCAACCACTGCAGCTCGACCAGGCGTTGCACGTCCGTGCTGCGCGCGTGCGAGACGAACAGGAGCGCCGCGCCCGACTGGGCGGCTCGGACGAGGGCCACGTCGCGGGTGTGCACGTAGGGCGCCCGGGGCTCGACGAACGACGCGTCCCCGTCGTCCCACACCGCGATGAGGCCGAGGTCGGTCGCCGGTGCGTACATGGCCGTGCGGTTGCCGATCGCGACGACCGCGTGCGAACGGGCCTGCAGCAGCGCCTTCGCCCGTGCGCCGTTCGTCTGCTTGGCGTCGAAGCGCACGACCCGCTCGGCGGGCAGCACGGCGAGGAGCGCCCGCTCGAGGTCGGTCACGTCGCGGAAGTCGGGGACGGCGACCACGGCGGACTGCTCCGTGGCGACGGCGCGTGCCGCCGCCTGCGCGATCGTGGCAGCCCAGCCGGGGACCCACACCGCGGCGGTGTCGTCGGCGGGACCGGCCGCACCGGCGGCGCTCGATCCCGGCGCCGGGGTGAGCGCCACCGGGTGCGGCACGGCGGCGACCGCAGCGCGACCGTGGTCGGCGACCAGGGCCTCCAGGACGCCCTCGGCGTACCCCGTGACGGGCGGCGCGCCGACCGCCGGGGGCGACCACCCGGGGTCGCGGGCGAGCCAGGCCTTCTCGGCGCGCACCTGGCGCGGCGGGACGGCGAGCCGCAGCACGTCCGATGCGACCCCTGCGGCGCGGTCGGCGACCGCTCGCGCGAGCGTCCAGACCTCCGGCGCGAGCACCGGCACCGGCGAGACGACCTGCTCGACCTGGCTGAGTTCGCCGGGCCAGTCTCCTTCGGAGACGACCTCGACGACGTACGCGTCGGACATCCGGGCGCCGGTGCGCAGCGGCACCTTGACGCGCACCCCCGGCACGCAGTCGTCCTCGAGCTCGGCCGGCACCCGGTAGTCGAACAGACGGTCCAACTGCGGGAGCGGCGAGTCGAGGACGACGCGCGCGACGGTGGTCACGCGGTGTGCCTAGACGGCGGCGGCGACGAGTCCTGCGGCGGCGCGGAGTTCCTCGACGCGGTCGAGCTGCTCCCAGGTGAAGCCGGGGAGCTCACGGCCGAAGTGCCCGTACGCGGCGGTCTGGGCGTAGCGCGGCTTGAGCAGGTCGAGGTCGCGGATGATCGCGGCCGGGCGCAGGTCGAAGACCTCGGTGATCGCCGCCTCGATGGTGGCGTCGTCGACGTGGCCGGTGCCGAACGACTCGACGTAGAGCCCGACGGGCTTCGCGCGGCCGATGGCGTACGCCACCTGCACCTCGAGCCGGTCCGCGAGTCCCGCGGCGACGGCGTTCTTCGCGACCCAGCGCAGGGCGTAGGCCGCCGAACGGTCGACCTTCGACGGGTCCTTGCCGCTGAACGCGCCGCCGCCGTGCCGGGAGGCACCGCCGTAGGTGTCGACGATGACCTTGCGACCGGTGAGGCCGGCGTCGCCCTGCGGGCCGCCGATCTCGAAGCGGCCGGTCGGGTTCACGATGACGTCGACGTGCGACGAGTCGAGGTCGACCAGGTCGAGCACCGGGTGGATGACGTGCTCGGTGATCTGCGCGGTGAGCTCGTCGAGCGTGACCGCCGGCGAGTGCTGCGTGGAGAGCACGACGGTCTCGACGGTCTTCGGCACGACGCCGTCGTAGCCGACCGTGACCTGCGTCTTGCCGTCCGGACGGAGGAAGTCGAGCACACCCGTCTTGCGGACCTCGGCGAGCCGCTCCGCCAGGCGGTGGGCAAGCCAGATCGCGACGGGCATGTACTCGGGCGTCTCGTTCGTCGCGAAGCCGAACATGATGCCCTGGTCACCGGCACCCTGGCGGTCGAGCGGGTCGACCCCGGCACCCGAACGGCTGTCGAGCGACTCGTCGACGCCCTGAGCGATGTCCGGCGACTGCGCGCCGATCGACACCTCGACCCCGCACGTGCGGCCGTCGAAGGAGACCTCCGACGAGTTGTAGCCGATGCCCGTGATGACGTCGCGCACGAGCTTCGGGATCTCGACGTAGCCGGAGGTCGTGACCTCGCCGGCGACGTGCACCAGACCCGTCGTCACCATGGTCTCGACGGCGACCCGCGCGTGCGGGTCGGCCGCGAGCAGGGCGTCGAGGATGGTGTCCGAGATCTGGTCGCAGATCTTGTCGGGGTGCCCCTCCGTCACCGACTCGGACGTGAAGAGGCGCAGGTTGGTGCTCGTCACCGCGGTCAGTCGGTGGGCTGCTGCTGCTTGGTGACGGTCAGCTTGTCCTCGTTGATCTCGTGCAGAGCAACGGACAGCGGCTTGTCGTCGATCGTCGAGTCGACGAGCGGGCCGACGTTGTCGAAGAGCGACCCCTCGTGCAGGTCGGCGTAGTAGTCGTTGATCTGACGAGCACGCTTCGAGGCGAAGATGACGAGCGCGTACTTCGACTCCACCTTGGCGAGCAGGTCGTCGATGGGCGGGTCGATGATGCCCTGGGGGTTGGCCATGGGGTCCTCCTCGGTCGGCGGGCGTCGGGGCGCGCGGGTGCGCGCGACGCGGGAGCACCCGTCAGGGCGCAGAGAACAAGTCTACGACCTCGCGTGCCGCGGTGCCGACATCGGAGTTCACGATCCGCACGTCGAACTCGTCCTGCGCGGCGAGTTCCACCTTCGCCGTCTCGAGACGACGCGCCTGCTCCTCGGCGGACTCGGTGCCGCGGCCGATGAGCCGGCGGACGAGTTCGTCCCAGGTCGGGGGCAGCAGGAAGACCAGGACGGCCTCGGGCATGGCGTCGCGGACCTGGCGTGCGCCCTGCAGGTCGATCTCGAGCATCACCTTGTCGCCGGCGTCGAGCGCGCGGTCGATCGGCGGACGCGGCGTGCCGTACCGGTACGAGTTGTGCACGACCGCCCACTCGAGGAGCTCGCGGTCACGGATCATCCGGTCGAACTCGGCGTCGTCGACGAAGTAGTAGTGCACGCCGTCGACCTCGCCCGGACGGGGCTTCCGGGTCGTCGCCGACACGCTGAGGTTGACGTCCGGGTACTGCTCGCGGATGTGCGCACTGACGGTGCCCTTGCCGACCGCCGTCGGTCCGGCGAGGACGACGAGCTTCGACGCGCCGCGCTTCCGGCCGCGGGCGGCGAGCCAGTCGGCCAGCGCGGTCCGCTGGCGGCTGCCGAGCCCGCCGAGGCGCTTCGACGGCGCGATCCGCAGCTCGCCCATGACCGCCTCGGCACGCGCCGGCCCGATGCCGGAGATGCTCGTGAGCAGGTCGCGGACCCGCAGGGACTTCTCCGCCGGCAGGTCGGCGTCGGTCCAGGCCGCACGCGCGACCTCGAGGGCGCTGCGCTCCCCCGACGCGACCTGCGCCTTCACGGCGGCGCGGGCGCGACGCGCGGCGACCGCGGCCCGGGCGGCGGCGACGCGGTCGACCTCCGGCGGGTTGCGGTGCGCCGGCAGGTCGCTGCGGTCCGGCACGCCGGCAGCGTCGTCAGCGGGTCCGGGGGTCGTCCCGTCCGTCACGCGGCGGCTCCCAGCGCGGCGCGGATGCGGTCCGCGCGGTCCTGCACGAGGGCGGCGACGCCGTCGGGCCCGTCGGTGAGCAGCCCGCGCGACTCGTTGACGAGCACCTGCTCGGCGCGCGAGCCGTACCGGGACCGCAGGTCCTCGATCCGGGCCCCCTGGGCGCCGAAGCCCGGAGCGAGCACCGGGGCGGAGCCGATGGCTGCCGCGTCGATGCCGAAGTCGTTCAGGTCGAGGGTGGCGCCGAGCACGAGCCCGACGTCTCCCAGCGGCTGCTCGCCGCCGGTCCGGTTGTCGTCTGCCACGTCCAAGACGATACCCGCCGCGACGGACCGCCCCGCACGCGGCCCCTCCGCGAGCACGGCGGTCTGCAGCACGCGCGCCTCGGGGTTGCTCGTCGCCGCCAGGACGAAGACACCGGCACGGTTGTCGCGCGCGACGTCGACCGTGCCCGCGAGCGAGCCGTAGCCGAGGTAGGGCGACACGGTCATCGCGTCGGCCCGGAACGGCCCGTCGCGGTCGAGCCACGCCAGGGCGTAGTCGTCACCGGTCGAGCCGATGTCGCCGCGCTTGACGTCGGCGACGGTCAAGAGGCCCGCATCGCGCGCCCGACGCAGGGTCGCGTCGAGCGCCCGGTAGCCGGCCACCCCCGCTGCCTCGAAGAACGCGATCTGCGGCTTCACGATCGCGGCACGCCCGGCGGCCGCGTCCACGAGGACCGCACCGAACGCCGTCAGGCCGGCTTCGTCGCGGCCCAGCCCCCACGCCGCCAGGGTGGCGGCGTGGGGGTCGATGCCGACGCACAGGGGGGAACGCTCCCCCATGGCGGCGGCGAGCCGGACGCCGAAGGAGGGTACGCCTCCCGACTGGGCCGTCGACACGTCGACGGTCACCAGGTGGCGCGCTCGAGCGCGTAGTCCTGCAGGCTGCGGACGCTGTGCGGCGTGCCGATCGTCTCGATGGCCGCGACCGCCGCGCCGAGCTGCGCGATGGTCGTGAACAGCGGCTTGTCCGCCGCGACCGTCGCCGCACGGATCTCGTAGCCGTCGGCGCGGCCGGCGGCACCCGAGGGCGTGTTGATGACGATGTCGACCGCGTCGCGTGCGAGCAGGTCGACGACGCTCTCGCCGCCCTCGCTGTACTTGCCGACGAGCGTGACCTCGATGCCGTTTCGCCGGAGCACCTCGGCGGTGCCCTCGGTCGCGGTGATCGTGAAGCCGAGCTGCTGCAGCCGGTGCACGGGCAGGACGACCTGGCGCTTGTCGGTGTCCGCGACGCTCACGAAGACCGTGCCGCTCGTCGGCAGCCCGCCGTACGCGGCGTCCTGGGACTTGAGGAACGCGCGCGGGAAGTCACGGTCGATGCCCATGACCTCGCCGGTGGAACGCATCTCCGGGCTGAGCACCGAGTCGACGACCTGGCCGTCGTGGGTGCGGAAGCGGCGGAAGGGCAGCACGGCCTCCTTCACCGCGACCGGGGCCTGCGGGGGCACCGACGAGCCGTCGCGCTCGGGCAGCAGGCCCTCGCCGACGAGCGCGTCGATCGACGTGCCGGTCATGATGCGGGACGCGGCCTTGGCGAGCGGGATGCCGAGGGCCTTCGACACGAACGGGACCGTGCGGCTGGCGCGCGGGTTCGCCTCGAGGACGTAGAGCACGCCGGCCCCGATGGCGAACTGCACGTTGAGCAGCCCGCGGACGCCGATGCCACGGGCGATCCGCTCGGTCGCCTCGACGACCCCGCGGATCTCCGCCTTGCCGAGTCCGACCGGGGGCAGGGTGCACGCCGAGTCGCCGGAGTGGATGCCGGCCTCCTCGATGTGCTCCATGATGCCGCCGATGTAGAGCCGGTCGCCGTCGAACAGGGCGTCGACGTCGATCTCCACGGCGTCGTCGAGGAACCGGTCGACGAGCAGCGGCAGGTCCGGGCCGATGATCGCCTGGTCGGCCATCCGGTCGAAGTAGTCGGCCAGGGCGGTCGGGTCGTACACGATCTCCATGCCGCGGCCGCCGAGCACGAAGGACGGGCGGACGAGCACCGGGTAGCCGATCTCCTCGGCCACCGCGGTCGCGCTGGCGAGGTCGTGGGCGGTGCCGTTGCGGGGCGCGAGCAGACCGGCCTGCTCGAGGATCGCGGCGAACTGCCCGCGCTCCTCGGCGGAGTCGATCGCGCTCGGGCTGGTGCCGAGGATCGGGATGCCGGCGGCCTCGAGCGGCTTCGCCAGGCCCAGGGCGGTCTGGCCGCCGAGCTGCACGACGACGCCGACGAGCTCGCCGGACGCAGCCTCGGCCTCGATGACCTCGAGGACGTCCTCGGTGGTGAGCGGCTCGAAGTAGAGCCGGTCCGAGGTGTCGTAGTCGGTCGACACCGTCTCGGGGTTGCAGTTGATCATGATCGTCTCGAACCCGGCGTCGCTCAGCGCGAAGGACGCGTGCACACAGGAGTAGTCGAACTCGACGCCCTGGCCGATGCGGTTCGGGCCGGAGCCGAGGATGACGACCTTCCTGCGGTCGCTCGGGGCGACCTCGGTCTCGGTGTCGTACGACGAGTAGTGGTACGGCGTCAGGGCCGGGAACTCGCCCGCGCAGGTGTCGACGGTCTTGAAGACCGGGCGGATGCCGGCGGTGTGCCGCGCGTCGCGCGCCTCCTGCTCGGAGATGCCGCGCAGGGACGCGATCTGGGCGTCGCTGAAGCCGTGCTCCTTCGCCCAGCGCAGCGTGTCCGCGTCGAGCGTCTCGGCGGCGGCCACCTCGGACGCGACCTCGTTGATGAGCACGATCTGGTCGATGAACCACGGGTCGATCTTCGTGGCCTCGAAGACCTCGTCCGCCGTGGCGCCGGCGACCAGGGCCTGCTGCACGGTCACGATGCGGCCGTCGGTCGGCACCTGGGCCTCGGTCAGCAGGGCGTCCTTGTCGAGCTCGGCCGCCGGGGTGTCCCAGTGGAAGCTCGATCCGCGCTTCTCGAGGCTCCGCAGGGACTTCTGCAGCGCCGTCGCGTAGTTGCGACCGATGGCCATCGCCTCGCCGACGCTCTTCATCGTCGTGGTCAGGGTGGCGTCGGCAGCCGGGAACTTCTCAAACGCGAAGCGCGGGGTCTTCACGACGACGTAGTCGAGCGTCGGCTCGAAGCTCGCCGGCGTGACGCGCGTGATGTCGTTCTCGATCTCGTCGAGCCGGTACCCGATCGCGAGCTTCGCGGCGATCTTGGCGATCGGGAAGCCCGTCGCCTTCGAGGCGAGCGCCGACGAGCGGGACACGCGCGGGTTCATCTCGATGACGATCAGGCGGCCGTTCGACGGGTCGACGGCGAACTGGATGTTGCAGCCGCCGGTGTCGACGCCGACGCGACGGATGATGTCGATGCCGATGTTCCGCATGTTCTGGTACTCGCGGTCGGTCAGCGTCAGCGCGGGTGCGACGGTGATCGAGTCACCGGTGTGCACGCCCACGGGGTCGACGTTCTCGATCGAGCAGATGACGACCGTGTTGTCGAAGTTGTCGCGCATGAGCTCGAGCTCGTACTCCTTCCAGCCGAGGATCGACTCCTCGAGGAGCACCTCGGTGGTCGGGCTCGACTGCAGGCCGTCGCCGACGAAGCGGACCAGCTCCTCCTCGTTGTAGGCAAAGCCGGAACCGAGGCCGCCCATCGTGAAGGAGGGCCGGACGACGAGCGGGTAGCCGAGGTCCTGCGCGTACTCCTTGGCCTCCTCGAGCGTGTGCGCGATGTGGCTGCGGGCGACGTCCGCACCGGACTCGAGGACGAGCTCCTTGAAGAGCTGGCGGTCCTCGCCGCGCTGGATGGCGTCGACCTTCGCGCCGATGAGCTCGACGTCGTACTTCGCGAGGATGCCCTCGGCGTCGAGCTTGATCGCGGCGTTGAGCGCCGTCTGCCCGCCGAGCGTCGGCAGGACCGCGTCCGGACGCTCGATCTTGATGATCTCCTCGAGCGAGGCGCTCGTGATCGGCTCGATGTACGTCGCGTCGGCGAAGTCCGGGTCGGTCATGATCGTCGCCGGGTTCGGGTTGACGAGGATCACGCGGACGCCCTCGGCGCGGAGGACGCGGCACGCCTGGGTGCCGGAGTAGTCGAACTCGGCGGCCTGCCCGATGACGATCGGGCCGGAGCCGATGACGAGGACGGAGTTGATGTCTGCGCGCTTCGGCATCAGTTGGCTTCCTTGGTGATGTCGGCGGCCGGGGTGGTCGCGGTGGCGGTCGCGGGGTCGAGCGGCTCGCCGGCTCGGCGCTCGCGCACGAGGTCCGCGAACCGGTCGAACAGGTACATCGAGTCGTGCGGGCCGGCCGCCGCCTCGGGGTGGTACTGCACGCTGAAGGCAGGTACGTCGAGCGCGCGCAGGCCCTCGACGACCTGGTCGTTCAGCGAGTAGTGCGAGACCTCGACGCGGCCGAAGCCGGCCGGGGACTCGACGACCTCGCCCAGGGGCGCGTCGACCGCGAAGCCGTGGTTCTGGCTGGTGATCTCGACTTTGCCGGTGGCGGTGTCGAGCACCGGCTGGTTGATGCCGCGGTGGCCGAACGGCAGCTTGTAGGTGCCGAAGCCGAGCGCGCGGCCGAGCAGCTGGTTGCCGAAGCAGATGCCGAAGAACGGACGTCCGGTCTTCAGGGAGTCCTGCAGGAGCGAGACCTGCGCGTCGGAGGCGGCGGGGTCGCCGGGGCCGTTCGAGTAGAAGAGCGCGTCCGGGTCGAGCTCCTGCAGCGCCTCGGGCGTGATGTCCTGCGGCACGACGTGCACCTCGAATCCGCGCTCGGCGAGGTACCGGGTGGTCGACGCCTTCACGCCGAGGTCGAGCACGGCCAGCCGGCCGATCTGCTCGCCGACGGCGGGGACCACGTACGTCTCGGGCGTCGAGACGATCGACGAGAAGCTCGCACCGGCCATGCCCGCCTGGTCGCGCACCAGCTGCTCCTGCTCGGCGGCCGGCAGGGCCGCGTCGGCACCGCTGAACACGCCGCCCTTCATCGCACCCGCGTCGCGGATCCGACGGGTCAACGCCCGGGTGTCGATGCCGGAGATGCCGACGATGCCGTCGCGCACGAGGTGGTCGTCGAGCGTCGCGTTCGCACGGTGGTTCGACACGACGCGGCTGGGGTCGCGCACGACGTAGCCCGCGACCCAGATGCGTCGCGACTCGGGGTCCTCGTCGTTGACCCCGGTGTTGCCGATGTGCGGCGCGGTCTGCACCACGATCTGCCCGGCGTAGGACGGGTCGGTCAGCGTCTCCTGGTAGCCGGTCATGCCCGTGGCGAAGACGACCTCGCCCAGGGTGCGGCCTCGGGCGCCGTACGCCCAACCGTCGTACCGGGTGCCGTCCTCGAGGACCAGTACGGCCCGTTCGCGTGTCATCAGTTCGTCCCTTCGCCCGCGGTGTGCGGGGGTTCGTGCGTCGTCGTCAGCCCCTGCAGGGCGGCGAGTGCTGCTGCGCCGCCCTCCGGGAACCGGAAGTAGGTGTCGAGGTCCGTCGCTCCGGCGGCGCCGGTCGCCGTCCATCGCAGACGGACCAGTCCCCCGGGCTCGACCACCCGGTCGATGGCCGTCGTCGCGCGGTCTGCCCCGCGGACGGCGTCGGCCGCGATCCAGCGGTCGTCGGTACCGGCGTGGTGCAGCACCACCCCGGTGTCGTGGACGGTCACGCCGCCGCGGCCCCGGAATCCGAGTCCGCCCGCCGTGATCCGTTCGAGCGGCTGGTCGGCGCGGGTCGTCGCGACGGTGAACCCGTCCCACGAACCGGCCGCCGGTCCGAGCCCGGACGGGACCGGGACGGGAGGCACGGTGTCCGCCTGTCTCCTGGCCCGCGTCCGCCAGGTGCGCGCCATCGCGACGAACAGCAGGGCGACGAGGGCGAGGATGACCGCGCCCTCGAGCCACCGCAGTGCGTCGCCGGTCATGCGACCGCCGTCCGGGCCGCCGTGGCGTTCGCGGCGACGGTGTGCGCGTCGACCAGCGCACCGTCGACGAGCGTCGGGTACCCCTGGTGGAAGGTCGCGACGACCCGGCCGGGCAGGCGCATGCCGAGGTACGGCGAGTTCTGCGACTGGCCGTGCAGGTCGTCGACCGAGAACTCGCGCACGGCGGCGGGGTCGTACAGCGTCAGCTCGGCGGGGGCGCCCGCGACGACGCCGCGACCGTGGCCCTCGACCTGCCCGATGCGCGCGGGTGCCTCGGACAGCACGCGGGCGACGTCCGCCCAGCCCAGCTGCCCGCTCTCGACCACCGCGGCGTGCACGACGCTCAGCGCCGACTCGAGCCCGACCATGCCGTTCGCGGCGGCCGGCCACTCGCAGCACTTCGCCTCGGCGGTGTGCGGGGCGTGGTCGGTCGCGACGATGTCGATCGTCCCGTCGGCGAGGGCCGCGCGCAGGGCGTCGACGTCCTCGCGCGAGCGCAGCGGCGGGTTCACCTTGTACCGGGCGTCGTAGCCGGGGGCGCCGTCGACTCCCGCGATGAGGTCCTCGGTGAGCACGAGGTGGTGCGGCGTGACCTCGGCGGTGACGTCGATCCCGCGGGACTTCGCCCACCGGATGACCTCGACGCTGCCGGCGGTCGAGACGTGGCAGACGTGCAACCGCGCCCCGACGTGGTCCGCGAGCAGGACGTCACGGGCGATGATCGCCTCCTCCGCGACGGCCGGCCAGCCCGCCAGACCGAGCTCCGACGACAGCCGGCCCTCGTTCATCTGCGCGCCGACGGTCAGTCGGGGCTCCTGCGCGTGCTGCGCGAGCACCCCGCCGAAGCCCTTGATGTACTCGAGCGCCCGGCGCATGAGCAGCGGGTCGGCGACGCAGGACCCGTCGTCCGAGAACACCCGCACCTTCGCGCGGCTGGTCGCCATCGCGCCGATCTCGGACAGGTGCGTTCCCTGCAGCCCCTGCGAGACCGCGCCGATCGGTCGGACCGTGACGTACCCGGCGTCGTCCCCGAGCGCCTGCACCTGCTCGACGACCCCGGCCGTGTCGGCGACGGGCGAGGAGTTCGCCATCGCGTTCACGGCGGTGAAGCCGCCGGCGGCCGCGGCGCGTGAGCCGGTGAGCACCGTCTCCGACTCCTCGGCGCCGGGCTCGCGCAGGTGGGTGTGGAGGTCCACGAGACCGGGCAGGGCGATCAGCCCGTCCGCGTCGACGACCGTGGCGCCGGCCACGTCGAGACCGGACCCGACCGCTTCGATGCGCCGTCCCTCCAGGCGGATGTCGGCACGCGTGCCGTCGACCAGCTGCGCGCCGCGGATGAGGTGGGCGGTCATGCGACGGACTCCTTCGGTTCGTGCTCGCCGGTCAGGGCGAGGTAGAGCACGGCCATGCGGACCGACACGCCGTTCGCGACCTGCTCGACCACCGTCGAGCGGGGGTCGTCGGCGGCCACGCCGGCGATCTCGAGCCCGCGGTTCATCGGCCCGGGGTGCATGATCAGCGTGCGCTCGGACAGCGCGGCCGCGCGGGCGGCGGTCAGCCCGAAGTGCCGCGTGTACTCGCGGGGGTTCGGGAAGAAGGCGTCGTTCATCCGCTCCTGCTGGATGCGGAGGAGCATCACGACGTCCGGGTCCTCGGCGAGGGCCGCGTCGAGGTCGTGGTGCACGGCGGCCCCGAACGGCCGGTCGACGGCGGGCAGCAGCGTGGGCGGCGCGGCGAAGGTGACCTCGGCGCCGAGCGTGCGGAGCAGCCACGCGTTGCTCCGTGCGACGCGGCTGTGCAGGACGTCGCCGACGATCGTCACGCGCACGCCGTCGAGGCCCTGCCCGCGGCTAGCGCCCCCGTGCAACCGGCGGCGCATCGTGAAGGCGTCGAGCAGCGCCTGCGTCGGGTGCTCGTGCGTGCCGTCGCCGGCGTTCACCACGGGGACGTCGATCCAGTCCGCCTCCGCGAGGACCCGCGGGGCCCCCGACGCCGGGTGGCGCATCACGATGCCGTCGATGCCCATCGCGCCCAGGGTCTGCACGGTGTCCTTGAGCGACTCGCCCTTCGAGACGCTCGACCCCTTCGCGGCGAAGTTGATGACGTCCGCGGAGAGGCGCTTCGCGGCGGCCTCGAACGAGATGCGGGTGCGGGTGGAGTCCTCGAAGAAGAGGTTCACGACCGTCTTGCCGCGGAGTGCCGGGAGCTTCCGGACCTCGCGGGTGTTGACCTCGGCCATCTCCTCGGCGACGTCGAGGATGCGGATCGCCTCGGAGCGGGAGAGGTCGGCGGTGGAGAGGAGGTGGCGCATCAGGCGTCACCCCCGGGCTGCCGCTCGGGCTGCTCGGCCCGGTCGGCCTGCTCGGCCTGGTCGGGCTGCTCGGCCTGGTCGGGCTGCTCGATCACGACCTCGTCGGCGCCGTCCGTCTCCGTCAGTCGGAGGGTGACCCGCTCGTCGGACGCGGTCGGCAGGTTCTTGCCGACGTGGTCGGCGCGGATCGGCAGCTGCCGGTGGCCGCGGTCGACGAGCACCGCGAGCCGGACCGCCCGCGGGCGCCCGATGCCCTGCAGGGCGTCGAGGGCAGCCCGGACCGTCCGCCCGGAGTAGAGCACGTCGTCGACGAGCACGACGACCTTGCCGTCGATGCCGCTCGTCGGGATGGTCGTGCGGTGCGGCGCACGACCGATGCCGTGGCCGAGGTCGTCCCGGTGCATCGTCACGTCGAGCGTGCCGAGCCGCTGGTCGCGGTCCTCGGCCCACTCGGGTTCGATGTCGGCCAGGACGCGGTCGAGCCGCTCGGCCAGGACGGCACCCCGTGTCGGGATGCCCAGGAGCACGAGGTCCGAGGCCCCGTGGTTGGCCTCGAGGATCTCGTGCGCGATGCGTGTCAGAGCACGCGTGATGTCGGGCTGTTGCAGGACCGTTCTGGTACCCACGCCGACCTCCTTCCCCGCCTCACCGGACGGACTTAAAGGACGCTGACGTGGTCAACCCTACCGGGACTCCTGGTCCCCTGCGACCGTCCGACCGGACGGTGCGGCGCCCTGGTCGGCAGCCTTCGACGACGGTGCGCGGCCTCCGGCGACGGCGCCCAGGACCCCGTTCACGAAGCCCGCCGAGTCGTCCGTCGAGAGCGACTGGGCGAGCTCCACCGCCTCGGCGATCGCGACCGCGTCCGGGACCTCCGGGTTGTACCGGAGCTCCCAGACGCCCATCCGCAGGATGCAGCGGTCGAGCACGGGCATGCGTGCGATGGACCAGCCCTGCGCGTGCTCGACGATCACCCGGTCGATCGCAGCACGGTCGTCGTCGACACCGGTGACGATCTGTCGCGCGTAGTCCCAGCTCGAGGCGCGCTCGGGCTGGTCGAGGTGACGGACCGTCTCCGTGGCGAGGACGTCCGCGATCGGCAGCTCGCGGACCTCCGCCACGTACAGCATGTCGAGGGCGCGCTTGCGGGCCTTCGAACGAGCACTCATCCGGCGTCGCCTAGTTGTTGACGCGGCCGAGGAAGCTGCCGTCGCGCGTGTCGATCTTCACGGTGGTGCCGTTCTCCAGGTAGAGCGGGACCTGGATGCGGTGACCGGTCGCGATGATGGTCGCGTCCTTCGTGCCACCCGAGGAGCGGTCGCCCTGGAGGCCCGGCTCGGTCTCGACCTCGGTGACGATCGACGTGGGCAGCTCGATGTAGAGCGGGTTGCCCTCGTTCATCGCGATGGTGACCATCGCCGACTCGAGCAGGAAGTTCTTGGCGTCGCCGACGACGGTCTCCGAGACGGGGACCTGGTCGTAGGTGTCGGTGTCCATGAACACGTAGGACTCGCCGTCCTGGTACAGGTACTGGTAGTCGCGGCGGTCGACGGTCGCGGTGTCGATCTTCGCACCGGCGTTGAACGTGCGGTCGACGACCTTGCCCGAGACGACGTTCTTCAGCTTCGTGCGGACGAACGCGCCGCCCTTGCCCGGCTTGACGTGCTGGAACTCGACGACCGACCAGAGCTGCCCGTCGATGATGAGAACGGCGCCGTTCTTGATGTCAGTGGTACTCGCCATGGGTCTTCCGTTCGATGGTGTTGTGAAGGTCTCCCGGACGTGCGTCCGGTCCCGGCATCGGCGGGGAGGTGCCCCGGGCCGACGCCCCGTCGAGTGTAGCGGACCGGCGGCAGCAGGCCCGGCGGGAGCGCGCCCGGCGGGAGCGCGCCCGGCGGGAGCAGACCCGGCGGCACCACCGCACGGGCGCCCCGGCGTCCAGGCGCCGACCGGGTCAGCGTCGTCGCCGCGCCCACCAGGCGTCGACGGCCGCCCAGACGAGGAGCACCACGGCCGTCCCGCCGAGGATTCCCCCGGCGGCGCCGGTCGACAGCACCGCGGTCGGCCGGACCGGTGCCGCCAGGTACACGATCGACAGCACGCCGGCGCCGGAACCGAGCAGGACGAGCAGCACGCGGCGGACCAGGCCGGACACGACCTCGCGATCGCGGCGGTCCGAGAACAACCGGATGGCGACCGTGAGCTTGCCGGTCTCGATCGCCTCGCCGATCCGGTCGATCCGCCGCGGGAGCTTCCGGATGGTCGACACCACGCCGAAGAGTTCCCGCAGCGCGAGGTCCCGGACGGCCCGGGGCCGGAGCTGGTCCCGGATCTGCCGTCGGGCCAGGTCGCGGGACTCCTCGAGCAGGTCGAAGGACGGCGCGAGGCTCCGGAGGGTCCCCTCGAAGATCGCCAGGGCGCGTGCGGCGGCGACGAAGTCCGGCGGGGGCTTCAGCCGGTACCGGCCGAACACCGCGACGGCGTCGTCCACGGTCTCGACGCCGATGCGCGCGCCCGGGCCGAGCTCGTCGGCCACGAACGCCGCGATGTCCCGCCGGAAGTCCGGTTCGTCCTCGGCGTCGCGCACGGGAGCCATCCGCATCACCGCGTCGGCGATGCGCTCGGTGTCGTCCTGGATGTACCCTGCGAGCAGGTCCTGCACCGTCGAGCGCAGGCCGGGGTCGAGGCGCCCGACCGACCCGAAGTCGATGAGCGCCGGCCGACCGTCGGGCAGCAGCACGACGTTCCCCGGGTGCAGGTCGGCGTGGTAGATCCCGTCGAACACGACCTGCCGGAGGAACGCGTCGAGCACCGCCCGCATCGGCGTGTCGAGGTCCTGCCCGGTCCCCGCGGCGCGGAGGGCGCTGAGCGTCTCCCCCTCGAGGAACTCCATCACCATCACCCGGCGTCCGGACAGCTCGCGGTGCGGCTCGGGGAACGCGACCGCGTCGGGTCGCGCGCTCCGGGTCTGCGCGGCTCGGAGCGCCGTGAGGTTCCGCATCTCGGCCGTGAAGTCGACCTGGCGGACGAGGTCGTCGGCGTACTGCCGGGCGACGTCGGTGACGCCGACCTGCCGTGCCTCGGTGCTGGTCCGTGCCAGGAACCGGACGACACGGAGCGCGATGTCGACGTCGCGGCGCACCGCCACGTCGATGCCGGGTCGCTGCACCTTGACCGCCACCACGGAGCCGTCGCGCAGGGTCGCGCGGTGGACCTGCGCGATGGACGCGGC
>NZ_CAJCKG010000060.1:0-15810 GCF_903970945.1 Curtobacterium sp. ME26 | reverse complement strand
GTGGACGACCTCGGACCTCACGCCCCGGTCGTCCTCTGGACCCGGTGCGGACGAGCAGCGCCGGGACCGGCCCTCGCCGTCGTGGGGTCGCGGGCGAACACCGTGGCGGGCGCCGAGGCGACGGCGGAGATCACCTCGGCGGCGGCCGACGCCGGGTGCACGATCGTCAGCGGCGGCGCCTACGGCATCGACGCCACCGCGCACCGGGTGGCCGTCGCGGCGGGCACCCCGACGACCGCGGTCCTCGCGGGCGGGATCGACCAGCTCTACCCGGCCGGCAACGTCGAGCTGCTGCGGAACGTCGCGCGGCAGGGTGCGCTGCTCGCCGAGTCGCCGCCCGGGACGCGGCCGACCCGGTGGCGGTTCCTCGCGCGGAACCGGCTGATCGCCGCGCTGGGGAGCGCGACCGTGGTGGTGGAGGCGGGAGCGCGGTCCGGGGCGCTCAACACCGCACACCACGCCGCGCAGCTGGGCCGCCCGGTCTTCGCGGTGCCCGGGGCGTTCTCCTCGCCGGCGTCGGTGGGGTGTCACCGGTTGGTCGTGGAGGGGCGGGCGCAGCTCGTGGTCCGGCCGCGTGACCCCGTCGACGCGGTGGTCGGTCCACGCCGTCCGCGCGGTGGTCGGCACGTGCTGCACGCCGACGAACCGCTCGCGCCGGGGCGGGAGGACCCGGAGGTGCTGCGGGTGCTCGACGCGCTGGGCCGGCGGGCGCTGGGGGAGCAGGAGCTCGCCGTCCGTTCGGGGATGTCCTTCGCCGAGGTCGCGGACGCCCTCGCACTGGCCGAGTTGCAGGGGCTCGTCGTGCACGGCGTCGGCGGGTGGACCCGGTCGTGACGCTGCACACGCCTACCCTGGGGTCGTGGCGGAGCGGACGGACGGACGGATCGTGGCGGCTGTGGAGTCGTTCCTCGAGCACGTCCGGCACGCCAGGGGGCTCAGCGACCAGACGGTCCGTGCCTACGCGAACGACCTCGACCAGTTCATCGCCTTCGCTGCGGCGCGGGGGAGCACCGGCCTGCAGGACCTCGGGCTCGAACTGCTGCGCGACTGGCTCTGGGAGGCGGACCAGCGCGGACTCGCCCGGTCCACCATCGCGCGTCGGTCGTCGTCCGTGCGGGCCTTCACGCGGTGGGCGAGCGAGACCGGCGTGCTCGCGACCGACCCCGGGGTGCGGTTGCGCGCGCCGAAGGGTGCCGCGCACCTGCCGCGGGTGGTCTCCTCGGACCAGGTGCGCACGGTGCTCGACCAGCTCGCGGTCCGTGCGGACACCGACGACGCGGGTGCGTTGCGGGACCTCGCGGTCGTCGAGCTCCTCTACGCGGCCGCCATCCGGGTGAGCGAGCTCGTGGGCATCGACGTCGTCGACCTCGACCGCTCCCGGCTTACGGTGCGGGTCCTCGGCAAGGGCGGCAAGGAGCGCGTGGTGCCGTTCGGGGTGCCCGCGCGCGATGCCCTGGAGGCCTGGCTCGAGCGCGGACGGCCGGTCCTCGGTGGCCGGACGACACCGCCGGAGCCCTCGGCGCTGTTCCTCGGCGACCGGGGGGCGCGCCTCGGGGTGCGGAGCGCGTACCGCATCGTCGCCCGGGCCCTCGAGGGACTGCCTGGTGGGGGACCGAGCGGGCCGCACACCTTCCGGCACACGGCTGCGACACACCTGCTCGACGGGGGAGCGGACCTCCGTGCCGTGCAGGAGCTGCTGGGGCACGCGAGCCTCGGGACGACCCAGGTCTACACGCACGTGTCCTCCGCCCGGCTGCGGGAGGTCTACCGCACGGCGCACCCGCGCGCCTGACCGTCCCCGGTCGCCACCCCGGTCACCCCGGCCACGCCGACTCCGGCAGCAGCACGGGCCAGTCGGCCGACGGCAGGTAGGGGAGCGGATCGACGTACCGTCCGTCCACGCGCGCACCGAGGTGCAGGCACGGCGCGGTCGCGGGACAGTGGCCGACGGCGACCGTGCCCACGGTGTCGCCCTGCGCCACCGTCGTGCCAGCGACGACCGCGGGGTCGACCGAGTCGAGGGTGCTCACCAGGCCGCTGCCGTGGTCGATCGTCACGACCCCTCGCCCGGCCACCGGCCCCGCGAACGTGACCGTGCCGTCCGCCACCGCGACCGCCGTCGTGCCGAGCGGCGCGGCGACGTCGATGCCGCGGTGGCCGGCGGCGTACTCGTCCGACGGCTGCTCCCAGCCCCGGACGACCTCGCGCGCTCCGGTCGGCCACACCCACGGCGCGGCAGTCTCGCCGGGCCGGTCACCGTCCGGGGGCACCGTGGCGGACAGCAGCCGCGGTGCACCGGGGGCGATCGACTCCGGCGCGACGACCACGGCGGTCGTGGACCCGGCCGCGACGCCCACGGCGGCGGTGACGACCACCGTGACGACCGCCGCGACGACCACCGTGACGACCGTCCGTGGTCCGGTCCGTGTACCTCCCGTGTGCATGACCCGAGCATCGCGGAGCGGGACCACCTCGGACACGACGGCAGGGTGCGCTGTGGACGGCAGCGCGCCCCGCCCACCCAGTGCAGGAACGCCGCGCCCCAGCGACGGAGCCGCGCCCGGCCCGCACGACACCTCCGCCGCGACACCTCCTCCGCGACACCGCACGTGTCGATCGACACGTGGAACGTCGCAGAACGCGTGCGGCCCCACGCGCACCACCCGAACCCGGCCCCGCCCCACACCCTCCCCGACCTCGGCCCCGGCGCGCCCACCGCACCCCGATGTGCCCCGGCGGCCACCAGCGAGTACAGTCGGGCGCGCTCCGGAACCACGCAACGCCGCTCGGACGGCGAACAAGCCGACCGCCGGGGCACCGTGCGCCACCCAGCACGGCGGCAGGAACCTGGAGCACCGTGTCGAACACGTCCACCCAGCACGGCGAGGACCGTGCGTTCAAGGGGAAGGTCACCCTGTTCGCCATCGCGGCGGCAGTCGGTGGGTTCCTCTTCGGATTCGACTCCTCCGTCATCAACGGAGCCGTCGACGCGATCAAGGGCGAGTTCGGCCTGTCCGACGCCGCCAGCGGCTTCGCGGTCGCGTCCGCGCTCATCGGCTGTGCCTTCGGCGCCTACTTCGCCGGCCGCCTGGCCGACCGCTGGGGCCGCACCCGCGTGATGTTCTGGGCCGCGGTGCTCTTCTTCATCAGCTCGATCGGCAGCGCCTTCGCCTTCGCCACCTGGGACCTCGTGATCTGGCGTCTCGTGGGCGGTCTCGGCATCGGGACCGCGTCGGTCATCGCCCCCGCGTACATCTCCGAGGTGTCCCCGAAGGCCATCCGCGGCCGTCTGGCGTCGTTCCAGCAGCTCGCGATCACGCTCGGCATCTTCGCCGCCCTGCTGTCCGACCAGCTCTTCGCGGTCACGGCCGGCGGCGCCTCGGAACAGGTCCTCGGCCTCGCCGCCTGGCGCTGGATGTTCCTCGTCGGCGTCGTCCCGTCGGTCGTCTACGGCGTGCTCGCCATCACCCTGCCGGAGTCGCCGCGCTTCCTGCTCGCCAAGGGCCGGAAGGACGATGCCCGCGACGTCATGGGCAAGATCGTCCCGCGTGACACGGTGAACACGAGCCTCGAGGAGATCCAGGACGGCATCGAGAAGGAGGCCACCGAGAAGAAGGGCTCCATCCGGGGCAACCGCTTCGGCCTCCAGCCGATCGTCTGGGTCGGCATCATCCTCGCCGTCCTGCAGCAGTTCGTCGGCATCAACGTGATCTTCTACTACTCGACCACGCTCTGGCAGGCGGTCGGGTTCAAGGAGGAGCAGTCCTTCCTCATCTCGACGATCACCTCGGTGGTCAACGTCGCCGTGACCTTCATCGCGATCTTCACGGTGGACAAGCTCGGCCGGAAGCCGCTGCTCGTCGCCGGGTCGTCGGGCATGTTCGTGTCGCTGACGATGGTCGCGATCGCGTTCTCGCAGGCGTCGATCGTCGACGGTGAGCCGCAGCTCCCCGGCGCGTGGGGCGTCATCGCGCTGATCTTCGCGAACCTGTTCGTCGTGTCGTTCGGCGCCACGTGGGGGCCGCTCATGTGGGTGCTCCTCGGCGAGATGTTCCCGAACCGCATCCGTGCGACCGCGCTCGGCATCGGCTCGGCCGCCAACTGGGTCGCGAACTTCGTCGTCACGATCTCGTTCCCGGTGCTGTCCGGCTTCAACCTGACGGTCACGTACGGCATCTACGCCCTGTTCGCCCTGCTCTCCCTCTTCTTCGTCATCGCGAAGATCCCGGAGACGAAGGGTCGCTCGCTCGAGGAGATGGGCATCACGGCGGAGGGCGAGACGGTCTCCGCGAAGTAGCGGGGGCTGCGCGTCACCACCTGACGGGAGGCGCGGTGCGGGTCGGACCCGCACCGCGCCTCCCGTCTGTTAGCATTGCCACCGCAGCGCGCTCCAGCGCGCTGACTTCGCGCGTCCACTCGCGTTCCCACCGGCCACCGGTCCTGCTCCCACGAGCGGGCGGCCGTGCGGACAGGACGCCAGGGGTCACGACCACCGGGTCGCGACCGACACAACCGCAACCGTGCGCACGGCCCGACAGCTGTGCGCCGAGAAACGAGGAGGCACGGCATGGCCGTCGTCACCATCCGCCAGCTGCTCGACAGCGGCGTCCACTTCGGACACCAGACCCGTCGGTGGAACCCGAAGGTGAAGCGCTTCATCCTGGCCGAGCGCTCGGGCATCCACATCATCGACCTGCAGCAGTCGCTGGCCTACATCGACCGCGCGTACGACTTCGTCAAGGAGACGGTCGCGCACGGTGGCACGATCCTCTTCGTGGGCACCAAGAAGCAGGCGCAGGGCTCCATCGCCGAGCAGGCGACCCGCGTCGGCCAGCCGTACGTCAACCAGCGTTGGCTCGGCGGTCTGCTCACGAACTTCCAGACGGTCTCCAAGCGCCTCGCGCGCATGAAGGAGCTCGAGGAGATCGACTTCGACGACACGACGAAGGGCTTCACCAAGAAGGAGCTCCTCATCAAGAAGCGCGAGCTGGACAAGCTCCACAAGACCCTCGGTGGTATCCGCAACCTCACACGGACCCCGAGCGCGCTCTGGATCGTCGACACGAAGAAGGAGCACCTCGCCGTCGACGAGGCGCAGAAGCTCGGGATCCCGGTCATCGGCATCCTCGACACCAACTGCGACCCCGACGAGATCACCTACCCGATCCCGGGCAACGACGACGCCATCCGCTCCGTCGGCCTCCTCACCCGCATCGTCGCCGACGCGGCGGCCGAGGGCCTGAAGACCCGCCACAACGGTGGCGACGAGGAAGAGGCCGAGCCGCTGGCCGAGTGGGAGCAGGAGCTCCTCGCCGGCCAGACGCAGGGCGAAGGCGCGACGGTCCAGGAGAACGACGCCGACGCGCAGGTCGCCGACAAGGAGATCGGCGAGCCGATCGCCGACGCCGACAAGAACGCGGAGCCGACGGCCGAGGCCGCCGCCGCCGCAGAGGCCACCCCGGCCGAGTGACCACCGGGGGCGCCGGGCCGCACGGCTCGGCGCCCCTTCCTTCTCTCTCGAACACACACAGTCCAGAAAGGACTCCAGTCAATGGCCAACTACAGCCTTGCTGACGTGAAGAAGCTCCGTGAGGACCTCGGGGCCGGCATGATGGACGCCAAGAACGCCCTCGTCGAGGCCGACGGCGACTACGACAAGGCCGTCGAGCTCCTCCGCATCAAGGGCGCGAAGGCCGTCGCCAAGCGCGACGACCGTGCGACCTCCGAGGGTGTCGTCGTCGCGTCGACCGAGGGCGGCGCCACGACCGTCGTCGAGCTCGCCAGCGAGACCGACTTCGTCGCGAAGAACGAGAAGTTCACCACCCTCGCCGACAAGGTCGTCGCCGCGGTCGCCGCCGCCGGTGCGTCCGACGTCGAGGCCGGCAACGCCGCGCCGCTCGACGGCAAGACGGTCGCCGAGGTCATCGACGAGGCCGCCGCCGCGCTGGGCGAGAAGCTCGCGCTCCGCACGGTCACCCGTGTCGAGGGCGACGCCTTCGAGGTCTACCTGCACAAGACCAGCCAGGACCTGCCGCCGCAGATCGCCGTCGTCATCGCCTACTCGGGCTCCGACGCCGCCGAGGCGCGCTCCATCGCGCAGCACGTCGCGTTCGCCAACCCGACGTACCTCACGCGCGACGAGATCCCGGCCGAGGCGATCGAGAAGGAGCGTGCGACCGTCGAGGCGATCACGCGCGAGGAGGGCAAGCCGGAGGCCGCCCTCCCGAAGATCGTCGAGGGTCGCCTCAACGCCTACCGCAAGCAGGTCGCGCTCCTCGAGCAGGACTACGCGAAGGACAACAAGCTGTCCGTCGCGAAGGCCGCCGAGAACGCCGGCATCACGATCCAGGGCTTCGCCCGCGTCAAGGTCGGCGCGTAACGAACCCGTGACGGGGCTCGGAACCACATCGGTTCCGGGCCCCGTTTTCTGCGCGCTGCGACACGCGCGGACCCGGCCGGGAGGCACGACCTCCTCCGCCGGACCGGCTGCGGCCGGGTAGATTCCCACGAGACATTCGACGAAGGGTGCGCCACATGACGAACGAGAAGACCGGACGCCGCCGGGTCCTGCTGAAGCTGTCGGGGGAGGCGTTCGGAGCCGGGTCCCTCGGGGTGAACCCGGACGTCATCAGCACCATCGCCAAGGAGATCGCCGCGGCCGCGCAGGACGTCGAGGTCGCGATCGTGGTCGGCGGGGGCAACTTCTTCCGCGGCGCCGAGCTGTCGCAGCGCGGCATGGACCGCGGTCGTGCCGACTACATGGGCATGCTCGGCACCGTGATGAACGCGCTCGCGCTGCAGGACTTCCTCGAGCAGGCCGGAGCCGCCACGCGCGTGCAGTCCGCGATCAGCATGACCCAGGTCGCGGAGCCGTACATCCCGCGTCGCGCCGAGCGCCACCTGGAGAAGGGCCGCATCGTCATCTTCGGTGCCGGCGCGGGCCTGCCCTACTTCTCGACCGACACCGTCGCGGCGCAGCGTGCGCTCGAGATCGACGCGCACGAGGTCCTCGTCGCGAAGAACGGCGTCGACGGCGTGTACACGGCCGACCCGAAGAAGGACGCCACCGCCGAGAAGCTCCACCACGTGACCTACCAGGACGCGCTGCTGCAGGGCCTCAAGGTCGTCGACGCGACGGCGTTCTCGCTCTGCATGGACAACGGCATGCCGATGCACGTCTTCGGCATGGAGGGCGAGGGCAACGTGGCCGCCGCGATCCGTGGGGAGCGCATCGGCACGGTCGTCAGCAACTGACCCGCACGCTGACTAGACTCGACGCAGTACCGAAGGAGAACCACCGTGATCAGTGATGTCCTGACCGAAGCCACCGAGAAGATGGCGAAGGCCGTCGACGTCGCCAAGGACGACTTCGCGACCGTCCGTACCGGACGCATCAACGCCGCCCTCTTCCAGAAGATCCCGGTCGACTACTACGGCACGCCGACGCCGCTCGCGCAGCTCGCGTCGCTCCAGACGCCCGAGGCACGCACGCTCATCGTCACGCCGTACGACAAGTCGGCCCTCAAGGAGATCGAGCGCGCGATCGCGACGTTCCCGAACCTCGGCGCCAGCCCGTCGAACGACGGCGAGATCGTCCGCGTGACGATCCCGGAGCTCACGCAGGACCGCCGCAAGGAGTTCGTGAAGCTCGTGCGCGGCAAGGGCGAGGACCACAAGGTCGTCATCCGCAACATCCGCCGCAAGGCCAAGGACGACCTCGACGCGCTGAAGGGCGAGATCTCGGACGACGAGATCAGCCGTGGCGACAAGGACCTCGAGAGCCTGACGAAGAAGCACGTCGACCAGATCGACGACGCGCTGAAGAAGAAGGAAGCCGAACTCCTCGAGGTCTGATGCGTCTCCCCGAGCCGGGCGGTGACCGCCCCACCCCACCGCGCCCGTCAGCGTCCGAGTCGACCGCGAAGAAGGGGCTCCGCCAGGACTTCGACGCCCGTGCCCGTGCGGCACGCGCCGACTTCGAGGCGCAGCTCCGGCAGCGGAAGGCCGACCTCGGTGCGCGCAACGAGGCCCTGACGGCGCGGACCGGCCGGAACCTGCCCGCGGCGATCGGGATCGCCCTGGCGTTCGCGGTCGTCATGCTGGGGTCGCTCCTGCTGTGGACGCCGTCGTTCATGGTCGTCGCCGCGTTCCTGCTCGGCGTGGCCGTCTACGAGCTCACGAGCGCCATGCGCTTCGCGGGTCGAGACGTCCCGCGCATCCCGAGCGTCGCGGTGAGCGTCGCGATCGTGCCCGCCGCCTTCCTGGGCGGGCAGGTCGCGGCGCTGTTCACGCTGCTCGGCGGCATCGTCCTCGTGTCGCTCTGGCGACTGGTCGAGGTGGCCGTCGCCCGCGAGAAGCCACCGGCAGGGCACGTCGTCCGCGACCTGACGAACGGCCTGTTCGCCCAGGCGTACGTGAGCCTGCTCGGTGCCTGCGTGGTGCTGCTGTCGGCGCAGCCGAGCGGCCCGCTCTGGGTGATCGCGTTCATCCTCGTGGTCGTGGCGGTCGACACCGGTGCCTACGCGACGGGGCTGAACCTCGGCAAGCACCCCATGGCGCCGCGGATCAGCCCGAAGAAGACGTGGGAGGGCTTCGCCGGCTCGGTCGCGGCGAGCATCCTCGTCGGCATCCTCGTCACCTGGCTTATGCTCGGCCTGCCCTGGTGGACCGGCGTCGTCCTCGGCGTGCTGATCTCGGGCTCCGCGACGCTCGGCGACCTGACCGAGTCGATGATCAAGCGCGACCTCGGGATCAAGGACATCTCGTCGTTCCTGCCCGGTCACGGCGGGTTGCTCGACCGGATCGACAGCATCCTGCCGTCGGCGGCCGTCGGCTACGTGATGTACCTCGTCATCGTCCACTGACGGATCCCTCGAGCGCCCCTCCGCAGCCTGTGCGGCGAGTTCGCGCGTCCAGGTGGCACCAGGCTCCGGTGCTGGCAGAATGTCGCCGTGGCCACCACCTTCCCCACCGCAGACCGCCGAGCACTCGGGTACGACGTCGACGAGGTCGACCGGTTCCTCGAGGACGCCCGCCGTGCGTACACCGCGGCGGACACGGCGCCCGGCATCGAGGCCGCGAAGATCCGCGCCACGGCCTTCTCGATGCGCAAGGGCGGGTACTCCACGGCGCACGTCGACGCCGCGCTCGAACGGCTCGAGGACGCCTTCGCCGCCCGGGAGCGTGAGCGCGAGGTCGCGGAGGTCGGGCAGAAGGCCTGGTACGCCGAGGCTCGCGGCAAGGCCTCGGACGTCGTCGCGCGCCTCGAGCGCCCCACCGGGCAGCGCTTCGCCCGGACGAGCTTCCTCGGCACCGGGTACCACCCGAAGGACGTGGACGCGTTCGCCGAGCGACTGGCCGGCTACTTCCGCGACGGCAAGCCGCTGAGCCTGACCGAGGTCCGGTCGGTCGTCTTCCGGCCGAAGCACGGCGGCTACCGCGAAGCGCAGGTCGACGCGCTGCTCGACGCGGTCGTCGAGGTGATGCTCGCGGTCCGCTGACGACGCGCGGGGGACCGGTGCTTCCCTCCCCGTGACCGTTCCGTTATCCTGGACGGACTCATGGGCAGGCACACGGCAGATCTCAGCTCCGACCGCGGTACCCGCGAGCACCTCGACCGTCCGGTCGTCGGTGAGCGCCGCGCGGCACGTGACCGACTCCGCACGTCGGAGCACGCGGTCCTCCACGCGACCCCGCAGGTCGAGACGGCGACGCTGCCGTCCGCCCCGCTGAGCGCGCCCGCGACCACCCGTTCCACCGCGGGGTCGCCGGCGACCGGGCCGGTCCTGACGCGTCCGGCTCCCGCTGTGACCGCTCGTGGACCGCTCGGCGTCCGCGCCGTCAAGCAGGGTCGTGCAGTCGAGCAGAGCCGCGCCGTCGTGCCGGTCGAGCGTGCACCGCGCACCGTCAACTCGGTCATCCGCGGCCGGGGCACCATCCCCGTGCTGTCCTTCGTGGCCGTCTTCGGGTTCGTGGGCGGATCGCTCTTCAACCCGATGCAGCCCGACGTCGCGCAGGCGGCGGTCACCGCTCCGGTGCTGGTCAAGGCGCCGGTCGAGCCGCAGCAGTACACCGCGCACGGCACGTACGCCGCGTTCGACCTGACCCGCGACGGGTACGGCGTCACCGTCCCGAAGCCGAAGGTCACTGCACCGCCCGCGACCGACGACACCACCGACGCGACGGACACCGACGCGGCGAAGGACGGCACGGCCAAGACGGTCGAGCCCTCGAACACCCTCGCGGCAGCAGCGGCGACGCCCGACCCGGGCAGCGCGCAGGCGATCGCCCAGCAGATGGTGGCCGACCGCGGGTGGGGCTCCGACCAGTTCAACTGCCTCGTGTCGCTGTGGAACAAGGAGTCGGGCTGGCGGGTCAACGCCTACAACCCGAGTGGTGCGTACGGCATCCCGCAGTCGCTCCCGGGCAGCAAGATGGCGTCCGCCGGTGCCGACTGGCAGACCAACCCGGCCACGCAGATCACCTGGGGCCTCAACTACATCTCCGGCGTCTACGGCACCCCGTGCGGGGCCTGGGCGCACAGCGTCGCCAACAACTGGTACTGATCGGCGCCCGGGGGTGCCGCGCAGCAACCGACCGCGGCGGCCCCGCGGCGTCGGGCCGGAGTCGGTCGACGAGGACACCGGTCTCGACCGGCTGATGAGCTCCTGGCGGCGGACCGAGTTCCGTCGTGGGCGCGAGTACACGGTGCAGCCGATCTCGTCGGCGTCCGCGCAGAAGGAGTACGTCTGCCCGGGCTGCGGCGGCACGGTGCTCCCGGGGACCGCGCACGTCGTCGTCTGGCGTGCGGACGGGGTCCTGGGCGACGAGGCCGACCTGGCATCGCGGCGTCACTGGCACAACCACTGCTGGAGCATCGCATGAGCACCGAGGAGACGCGCACGGAGATCCGGTCCGGCACGGAGCTCCCGGCACGGCGCACGGACGTCGAGCTGGTCACCGACGACCACCTGACGCTCGTGGGGGAGCTGGCCGAGCCGCTCGGACGTCCGGCCCGGGGCACCCTCGTCACCCTGCACCCGCTGCCGACCGCGCAGGGCTTCATGGACTCGCACGTGCTCAAGAAGGCCGCGGCCCGGCTGCCCGCCCTCGCGGACATCGCGGTGCTGCGGTTCAACTTCCGGTCGGTGACCTCGCCCCGCGGGACGTCGGAGGGTGTCTTCGGGGACGGCGTGTCCGAGGGCTTCGACCTCCGCGCCGCGGTGCACGAGACCGTGGCGCGCGGCCTCCCCACGCCGTGGCTGCTCGGCTGGTCGTTCGGGACCGAGGTGGTCCTCAAGCACGCGCTCGAGCACGTCGCGTCCGGTGACGTCGCCGGCGTCGTGCTGCTGTCCCCGCCCCTGCACCGCACGTCGGAGGCGGAACTCGCACGCTGGGCGGACGTCGACGTCCCCGTCGTCGCCCTCGTGCCGGAGCACGACGACTTCCTTCGGCCGGACGAGGCCGTCGAGCGGTTCGCCGTCGCTCCGAACGTCCGGGTCGTGCCGGTCGCGGGTGCGAAGCACCTGTGGGTGGGGGAGCGGTACGTCCGCATCGTGCTCGACGCGGTCGCGGACCTCGTGGTGCCGGGCAGCGCGCCGCTCCCGACGCACTTCGACGGCTGATCCCGCTTCCGGCCTTCTGATCGGCCCCTCGACGACGTGAGCCGGACGGGAGGCGCTGGTCGCGCCTCCCGTCCGGCTCGCGTCGTGCGGTGGCCCGGTCTCAGCGCCGCGCGCTGTCCTCGGGGTCGGTCGCGTCGGCCGGGTCGGCCACTGCCGGACCGTCGAACAGGCCGGTCGCGTGCGTGAGGACGCCGCGCAGGTTCTCGAGGTACCCGGCGACGGCGTCGCGCTCGGTGCGGATAGCCGCGAGACGGTCCTCGGCCTCGGCGACGACGGCTGCGCTGCGCTCCTCGGCCTCGGCGATCATCCGGTGCACCCGCTCCTGCGTCTCGGCGACCAGGGTGCGGGCGCGTTCCTGCGCCTGCGCGGTGCTCGAACGCTCGAGGTCGTCGGCCTCCTGCTGGAGCCGCTCGGCGCGTTCCCGGGCCTCGGTGGCCCGGCGGGTCGCCTCGGCGAGCTGCAGGTTCGCCTCGTCGAGGTACTTCTGCGTCTCGGCCACCGTCTCGTGGTGCTTCTGCAGGTACTCCTGCTCGGCGTCGTCGCGTCGGGCGGCGAGTTCCGACTCGAGCGCAGCGGCGGCCTGGTCGCGCTCCCGGGCGATCTCGGCGCGCACCGCGTCGCGGTCCCGCTCGAGGTCGGCGCGCATCGTGTCGATCTCCTGACGGAGGGCAGTGCGCTCGGCCTCGAGGCCCGCGAGCTCGGCGACGCGGCGGTCGGCGATCTCGGTGTCGACCTCCGCGTGCTCGCGCTCACGACGCGCGGCCAGCTCGTCGGCGTGCTCCCGCGCGGCGCGTTCGGCGGCGTCGGCGGCCTCGGCCCGCTCGCGCGCGATGCGGCTGCGGTGCTCCTCGAACTCGGCCGCGATGCGCTCGGCGGTCTCCTGCACGAGCCGCTCGTTCTCGGTCCGGGTCTGCTCCTCGTCGACCCGCAGCTGGGCACGGGCGGCCTGTAGCTCCTGGTCGAGTGCCGTGCGGGCCTCGGCGACCTCGCGCTCCCACCCGGCGCGGGCGGCGGCGAGCTCCTCGTCGAGGGCACGGCGGCGGTCTCCGACCTCGGCGTCGAGCTCGCTGCGGCGGCGTGCTGCCTCGGCGTCGAGCGCGGCGCGCTCGGTCTCGAGCGTGAGGGCGTGTGCGCGCTGCTGCTCGTCGCGTTCGCGCTGCCACGCCGCCCGACCCTCGGCGACCTCGCGCTCGAGCGCGGCCCGGCGGGTCTCCTCCTCGCGGGCGAGGTCCTCCGTCCGTCGCGTGTGGTCGGCCTCGAACACGCTGCGCCGGTGCTCGGTCTCGCGGTCGAGCTCGGCCGCGGCGGTCCGTGCGGCCTCGGCGGCCTGCTGCGCGTCCTCGCGGAGCTCGGCGGTCTCGCGTGCGACGCGGGCACGGAGGGCGTCGGTCTCGCGGATCGCGACGGAACGGACCTCCGCAGCCTCGGTGACGGCTGCGCCACGGACGGCGGCGGCCTCGTTGCGGGCGTCCTGCGTCAGCAGCCCCGCCTCGGACCGGGCCCGCTCGATGGTGTCCGCCGACTCCGCGCGGGCACGGGTGAGTTCGTCGGTCGCGCGGGAACGGGCGTCCTCGAGGGTCTCGGAGGCCTCCTGCCGGGCCTCGCGCAGCAGCCGCTCGGCCTCGTTGCGGCTGGAGGCGCGGAGTCGCTGGGCGTCGATGTCGGCCTGGCTGATCAGGCGGGTGGACTGTTCCTCGGCAACCCGGAGCGTGGACTCCAGGCGCGTCCCGAGTCCGCTGTACGTGGGGGTGCCGGCCTCGTCGAGCTCGCTCTGCAGGTCGGCGACGCGAGCCTGCAGGAGACGGATCTCCTTGGCGGCCTCGGCGCGGTCGGTGTTCGACTTGATGAGCTCGCGACGGAGTTCGTTCAGGGAGCGATCGACGTCGTCGCGGCGGTACCCGCGCAGCTCGGTCCCGAACTCGGCCTCGTCGTTCGCCACGTGTTGCTCCTCGGGGTCGGCGGAGGGCCAGCACCTGGCCCGGGCACGATCCTAGCGGCGGCCCTCCGACCGGGACTGAGACCGCGGCCAGCGGTGAGGGATGCGACGTCCAGGGTCCCTCGCTATCCTGGAGCGTTGATTCGCGCGCCGATCCCCCCACCCCGGCGCGGTAGGGAGAAGATCCGTGCGATTCGTCCTGGCGATCGTCAGTTTCGTCATCGGTCTGCTGCTCGTCGCGCTCGCGGTCGGGCAACGCACCGTGTTCGCCCCGCCCTCGTCCCTGGTGGCGCAGTCCTCGAGCTCGGCGTCCGCGCCGGTCACCGTCATCCCCGGGTCGACGCTCACCGCGAACCCGGGCTACCAGCGCATCAACGTCTCCGGCTCGGGCAAGGTCTTCGCCGCCTACGGGCGCACGAGCGACGTGCAGGCCTGGGTCGGCGACGCGAAGCACACCACGCTGCGCTTCGACGCCGAGCAGGACCGCCTGGTCGGCAGGACGACCGGGAGCGGCGACTCGGTGCCCGACCCCTCCGGCAGCGACCTCTGGTACCAGGAGTGGGACGGGGCCGGTCAGTTCACCGTGCGCCTGCCCGCCGACGTGTCGATGGTCGTGCTGAGCGACGGCTCGGCGGCCGCCCCCACGGACGTCTCCGTGACCTGGCCGCGCGACACCGCGACGCCCTCGGTCGGACCGCTGCTCGTGGCGGGCGGGCTCTTCCTGGCCGGCGGCATCGCGCTGCTCGTCTGGGCGTTCCTCCACCAGCGCCGCGGCCGGGGTCCCCGTCGCCGCAGCGGTGGCTCACGTCCGCCGCGCGTGCGGGCATCGCGGCGTGCCGCAGCGGCCGGCGCCCAGGTGCCGGCCCGTGCACGTCGGGGACGCCGACCGTTCGTCGTCGTGCCGATCCTGGTCGTCGGCGCGCTCGGCCTCGCCGGATGCTCGTCCGACTACTGGCCGCAGGGCGGCGGTGCGGCCGCGACGCCGACCCCGACCGCCTCGGCCACCGGCGCCGCCGAGGACACGACCCCGACGGCGGCCACCTCGCAGCAGATCCGCCGGATCGTGCAGCGCGTCGCCGAGGTCGCGTCGAAGGCCGACGGCGACCGTGACGCCTCGCTCCTCGAGTCGCGCTTCACCGGCGCCGCGCTCGAGCTCCGGAAGGCGAACTACGCCATCCGCGCGAAGGACGCCGACGTGGACGCCCCGCCGGCGATCTCCGCCGAGCAGGTCTGCGTCGCGCTCCCGCAGCAGACCGACAGCTGGCCGCGCACGGTGTTCACGGTCGTGGCCGAGGACTGCGGTGCGAAGACCGCTCCGCAGGCCCTGACGCTCGTGCAGGAGAGCGCGCGGGACGACTACAAGGTCGCCTACGACGTGTCGCTCGAGGCCGCGGCGGAGATCCCGAGCCTGGCACCGACGTCGCTCGGCGCCGCGCAGCTCGCCGGGGACACGAAGCTCCTGCGCATCGCGCCCGACGACATCGCGGCAGCGTACGGCGACGTCCTGTCGAAGGACGCCGACAGCGAGTCCGCCTCGCTCTTCGCGTCCGACGGCGACGGCCTCCGATCGACCATCGGCAAGGCGTACAAGGACAAGAAGGCCGACTCGTTGCCGGACACCGCGAAGATCGAGTACTCGTCGGAGGTCCCCGACGACAGCGCGATCGCCATCGCGACCGACGGGGCCGGCGCGCTCGTGTCCGCCGACCTCGACGAGATCGAGAAGGTCACCCCGACGGCGAAGGGCGCCGAGGTCAACACCGAGGGTGCCGTGAAGGCGCTCTCCGGCGTCGACTCCAGCACGAAGGGGGTCAGCGCCACGTACAGCGTGCAGCTGCTCTTCTCCGTGCCGCCGGTGGGCAGTGATGAGAAGGTGGTCCTGCTCGGGTTCACGCAGGGCCTGACCGCAGCGAGTGAGGTGCAATGACCAACGTCCCCCCGACCCCGTCCGGTCTCCGCGGAGCCGTCGACCTGTCGTCCCTCGTCGACCGCGCACAGCGGCCGGCGCAGCCCGGACCGGCGTCGACGGCAGGCGGCCAGCCCGGGACCGCCCCGACCGGGGCAGCCCTGGCGGGTGCCCCCGCAGCCGGTGACCTGACCGTCCCGTCGCTCGTGCTCGACGTCACCGACCAGACCTTCCAGGACGTGCTCCAGCTGTCCTCGGTCGTGCCGGTGATCGTCGACATCTGGGCCGAGTGGTGCGGCCCCTGCAAGCAGCTGTCGCCGATCCTCGAGCGGCTCACCGCCGAG
>NZ_CAJCKG010000059.1:0-16469 GCF_903970945.1 Curtobacterium sp. ME26 | reverse complement strand
GTTACTGCTCTCTCTCTCCCCGCCCCTCGCCCAGCCTCTATATGCACCAGGCTCTCCGCCCTACCTCCCCACCACGCCCTCCTCCCCGCCCGTCGGCGCCCCCCCCCGTGCCCCGCTCGTCAGCGGGTTCCCGCGCGCCCGAGCTCCTGCCGCTGGCCACACCGGTCGACGCCGTCGGGCGCGAGGACTACGAGCTGCACTCCCGCCGCTTCCTCGGGGCGGTCGTGGACCTCGACGAGACCTACGAGTGGGGGATCGAGGAGCTCGCCCGGATGCGCGACGAGCAGGAGCGCATCGCCGACCGCATCGAACCCGGCGCGTCGGTGGCCCGGGCGATCGAGGTCCTCGACGCCGACCCGGCCCGCATCCTGCACGGCACGGACGCCCTGCAGCGGTGGATGCAGGAGACGAGCGACGCCTCCATCCGCGCGATGGACGGCACCTACTTCGACATCGCCGACCCGATCAAGCGACTGGAGTGCCGGATCGCCCCCACCCAGGAGGGCGGCATCTACTACACCGGCCCGTCCGACGACTTCTCGCGGGCCGGCCGGATGTGGTGGTCGGTGCCGCAGGGCGTGACCGAGTTCGGGACCTGGCGCGAGAAGACCACGGTCTACCACGAGGGCGTCCCGGGTCACCACCTGCAGATCAGCCAGGCGGTGCACAACCGCGGGGAGCTCAACACCTGGCGGCGTCAGCTCGCCGGACCGTCCGGTCACGTGGAGGGCTGGGCGCTCTACGCCGAGCGGCTCATGGAGCAGCTCGGGTTCCTCGACGACGACGGCGACCGGCTCGGCATGCTCGACGGACAGCGCATGCGAGCCGCCCGTGTCGTGCTCGACATCGGCGTGCACCTGCAGAAGACGAACCCCGACGGCGGCGGCTGGACGTGGGAGTACGCGCTCGACTTCATGGGGCAGAACGTCAACATGGCGCCGGAGTTCGTGCAGTTCGAGGTCGCCCGGTACTTCGGGTGGCCGGGGCAGGCGCCGTCCTACAAGGTCGGGCAGCGCGTCTGGGAGTCGATCCGCGACGAGCTCGCCGCCCGCGAGGGTACGGCGTTCGACCTCAAGGCCTTCCACCACCGCGCACTCACGCTCGGCGGCGTCGGACTCGACACGCTGCGGAGTGCGCTGCTCGGCTGACCGGGGGACCCGCGACACGCGCGACACGCCCGGTTGTGGGGCCCACGGCCCTGCGGCTAGACTCAATCGGCGCAATCCGCGCCAACCAACCACTGCCATGACGGCTCGCACCGACGTTCGGTGCGGACCAGGGGGTCGCTCCCTCGCCGTCACGGCCCGACTCATGTCCGTTCGGAGCAATCTCTACATGACAACCACCACGACCAAGGCTCCCAAGCAGGTCGCCATCAACGACATCGGCTCGGCTGATGACTTCCTGGCCGAGGTCGAGAAGACCCTCAAGTTCTTCAACGACGGCGATCTGATCTCCGGAACCGTCGTGAAGATCGACCGCGACGAGGTCCTCCTCGACGTCGGCTACAAGACCGAGGGTGTCATCCCCTCGCGCGAACTCTCGATCAAGCACGACGTCGACCCCAACGAGGTCGTCGAGGTCGGCGACGAGGTCGAGGCCCTGGTCCTCCAGAAGGAGGACAAGGAAGGTCGCCTCATCCTGTCGAAGAAGCGTGCGCAGTACGAGCGCGCGTGGGGCGACGTCGAGAAGATCAAGGAGTCCGACGGCGTCGTGACCGGCACGGTCATCGAGGTCGTCAAGGGCGGCCTGATCGTCGACATCGGTCTCCGCGGCTTCCTCCCCGCCTCGCTCATCGAGCTGCGTCGCGTCCGCGACCTGACCCCGTACCTGGGCCAGGAGCTCGAGGCGAAGATCCTCGAGCTCGACAAGAACCGCAACAACGTGGTCCTCTCGCGGCGCGCCCTGCTCGAGCAGACGCAGTCCGAGTCGCGCACCACCTTCCTCAACAACCTCCACAAGGGCCAGGTCCGCAAGGGCATCGTGTCGTCGATCGTCAACTTCGGTGCGTTCGTCGACCTGGGTGGCGTCGACGGTCTCGTCCACGTCTCCGAGCTCTCCTGGAAGCACATCGAGCACGCCAGCGAGGTCGTCGAGGTCGGTCAGGAAGTCACCGTCGAGATCCTCGAGGTGGACCTGGACCGCGAGCGCGTGTCGCTCTCGCTCAAGGCCACGCAGGAGGACCCGTGGCAGGTCTTCGCCCGCACCCACGCGATCGGTCAGATCGCGCCGGGCAAGGTCACGAAGCTCGTGCCGTTCGGTGCCTTCGTCCGCGTCGCGGACGGCATCGAGGGTCTCGTCCACATCTCGGAGCTCTCGAACAAGCACGTCGAGCTCGCCGAGCAGGTCGTCTCCGTCGGTGACGAGGTCTTCGTCAAGATCATCGACATCGACCTCGACCGTCGCCGCATCTCGCTCAGCCTCAAGCAGGCGAACGAGGGCGTGGACCCGGAGGGCACCGAGTTCGACCCGGCGCTCTACGGCATGCCGACCGAGTACGACGACCAGGGCAACTACAAGTACCCGGACGGCTTCGACCCGGAGACGAACGAGTGGCTCGAGGGCTACGACACCCAGCGCACCGAGTGGGAGGGCCAGTACGCGGCCGCCCAGTCGCGCTGGGAGGCCCACAAGGCGCAGGTCGCGAAGACCATCGCCGACGAGGCGCAGGGCAACTTCGACCTGCCGGCCAGCGCGTCGACCTCCTCGTCGTCGTCGTTCACGAGCGAGACGAACGGTCAGGGCACCCTGGCCGACGACGCTTCGCTCGCGGCGCTCCGCGAGAAGCTCAGCTCGAACAACTGATCGAGCGGGTCGCACCGTCCCGGAAGCCCGGCACCCCTCACGGGGTGCCGGGCTTCCGGCGTTCCACGGCGTGCTGAGTAGCCTGGGGCGGTGCGCATCATCGGTCTGACAGGCGGCATCGCCGCGGGCAAGTCCACCGTCTCCCGTCGTTGGGCGGAGCACGGTGCCGTCGTGGTCGACGCGGACCGGCTGGCGCGGGAGGCGGTCGCACCCGGCAGCCCCGGGCTCGCCCGTGTGGCGGAGCGGTTCGGGCCGGGCGTGCTCGCAGCCGACGGCTCGCTCGACCGCCCCGCCCTCGGCAGCATCGTGTTCGCGGACGCCGACGCTCGGAGGGACCTCGAGGCGATCACGCACCCGGAGGTCTGGCGGCTGGCGCAGCAGGCCTTCGACGCGGCCGAGGCCGCCGACCCGGACGCGCTCGTCGTGTACGACGTCCCGCTGCTGGCCGAGGCCCGCGGCCGGCGTCCGATCGCCTTCGACGCCGTCGTCGTGGTGGACGCACCGGCCGCGCAGCGGGTCGAGCGCCTGGTGGCGTTCCGCGGCGCCACGCGGGACGAGGCCGAGCGGCGGGTCGGGGCACAGGCGTCCGACGCCGAGCGGCTCGCCCTCGCCGACCACGTCGTCGACGCCACGGGGACGGTCGACGAGACGATCCGGTCCGCCGACGACGTCTGGGCACGCCTGACCCGCTGACGCTGTGGGCGATCAGGGCCGTCCGGTGTCGGCGGCGCCGACTACCGTTGCAGGCATGGCAGTGTCGATCGAGCCCACGCGGGCGATCCGTCCGTTCGAGGTCATCAGCGAGTACTCGCCGAGCGGCGACCAGCCGGCGGCGATCGCCGAACTCGCCGGCCGCATCAACGCCGGTGAGACCGACGTCGTGCTGCTCGGCGCCACCGGTACGGGCAAGTCCGCCACGACGGCCTGGCTCATCGAGCAGGTCCAGCGGCCGACGCTCGTCCTCGCCCACAACAAGACGCTCGCCGCGCAGCTCGCGAACGAGTTCCGAGGTCTGCTGCCGAACAACGCCGTCGAGTACTTCGTCTCGTACTACGACTACTACCAGCCCGAGGCGTACGTCCCGCAGACGGACACGTTCATCGAGAAGGACTCCTCGGTCAACGCCGAGGTCGAGCGCCTCCGCCACTCGACGACCAACTCGCTGCTGAGTCGCCGCGACGTCGTCGTGGTCTCGACCGTGTCCTGCATCTACGGCCTCGGGACGCCGGAGCAGTACATGAACGCGTCGATCGCCCTGCACGTCGGCCAGACCATCTCGCGCGACCAGCTCGTCCGCAAGTTCGTCGGGATGCAGTACCAGCGCAACGACGTCGACTTCGCGCGCGGCACCTTCCGGGTGCGCGGCGACACCATCGAGATCATCCCGATGTACGAGGAGCACGCGATCCGCATCGAGATGTTCGGTGACGAGATCGAGGCCCTCTCGTCGCTGCACCCGCTGACCGGCAACGTGATCGCCGACCTCCCGGGCGTCTCGATCTTCCCGGCGTCGCACTACGTGGCCGACACCGACGTCATGCACCGCGCGATCGAGCGCATCAAGGACGAACTGGCCGACCGTCTCGCCGAACTGGAGGGCCAGGGCAAGCTGCTCGAGGCCCAGCGGCTCCGGATGCGCACGACCTTCGACATCGAGATGATGGAGCAGATCGGGTTCTGCTCGGGCATCGAGAACTACTCGCGCCACATGGACGGCCGCGACGCCGGCGAGGCCCCACACTGCCTCATCGACTACTTCCCGGACGACTTCCTCATCGTCATCGACGAGTCGCACGTCACGGTGCCGCAGATCGGCGCCATGTACGAGGGCGACGCCTCGCGCAAGCGCACGCTCGTCGAGCACGGGTTCCGCCTGCCGAGCGCTCTCGACAACCGCCCGCTGACGTGGGAGGAGTTCCTCGAGCGCGTCGGGCAGAAGGTGTACCTGTCCGCCACCCCCGGCAAGTACGAGCTCGGGGTCACGGACAGTGTCGTCGAGCAGATCATCCGCCCGACCGGCCTGGTCGACCCCGAGATCGTCGTCAAGCCGAGCGACGGCCAGATCGACGACCTGCTCGAGGAGATCAAGCTGCGCTCCGAGCGTGACGAGCGCGTGCTCGTCACGACGCTCACGAAGCGCATGGCCGAGGAGCTCACCGACTTCCTCGGCAACGCGGGGGTGCGGGTCCGGTACCTCCACTCCGACGTCGACACCCTCAAGCGCGTCGAGCTCCTCACCGAGCTGCGGCAGGGCGTGTACGACGTGCTGATCGGCATCAACCTGCTCCGCGAGGGGCTCGACCTGCCCGAGGTCTCGCTCGTCGCGATCCTCGACGCCGACAAGGAGGGCTTCCTGCGGTCCTCGACGTCGCTCATCCAGACCATCGGTCGCGCCGCCCGCAACGTGTCCGGCCAGGTGCTCATGTACGCGGACAAGATCACGGACTCGATGCGGCAGGCGATCGACGAGACCGACCGGCGTCGCGAGAAGCAGGTCGCGTACAACCTGGAGCACGGCATCGACCCCCAGCCGCTCCGCAAGAAGATCGCGGACATCACCGAGGTCCTGCAGCGCGAGAGCGACGACACCAAGGCGCTGCTCCAGGGCCGCCCGGGTGCCGACGGACGTCGCTCGCCGACGCCGAACCTGCGACGCGAGGGCATCGCCGGCGAGGGCGCGACCCAGCTCGAGGCGACCATCGGCGACCTCAACGACCAGATGCTCCAGGCGGCGGCGGAGCTGAAGTTCGAGCTCGCGGCCCGCCTGCGCGACGAGGTCCAGGACCTCAAGAAGGCCCTGCGGCAGATGGAGTCGGCCGGCCATGTCCGGTGACGCCGGCCGTCGCACCGTCGTCGTCACCGGCGCCAGTGCGGGCCTGGGGTACCACGCCGCGGAGCAGCTCGCGGCGCAGGGTCACCGCGTCGTGCTGGCGACCCGGAACCCCGACCGCGGTCTCGCGGCCGAGCGGAGCATCCGGGCGCACGTGGACGACGCCGACCTGGTGCACCTCCACTTCGACCTCGCCGACCTGGACAGCGTCCACGCCGCCGCCGCGACCCTCGCGGAACTGGGACCGGTGCACGCGCTGCTCAACAACGCGGGTGTCGTGGGGTCGTCCGAACAGCGGTCCACCGCCCAGGGACTCGAACTGCAGGTCGGCACGAACCACCTCGGGCACTTCGCCTGGACCGCGCTGGTGCTGCCCCTGCTCGACCAGGACGACGGCCGCGTGGTGCACCTCGGGTCGATCGCGCACCGGTTCGTCACCCTCGACCGGCGCGACCCCCTGGCGGTCGGTCGCTACGACGGCCACCGGCAGTACGCCCGGAGCAAGCTCGCCGTGATGCTGTTCGGCTTCGAGCTCGCGCAGCGGCTCGGCGACGCGGGCTCGGCGGTCCGGAGCGTCGTCGCGCACCCAGGGCTCGCGATCGACGCCGCCGGGCCCGCGCGTCCGGACGTCGCGCCGACCCGGTCGGAGCCCGCCTGGATGCGCGCCGGATCCGGGTGGATCGCCCAGGGCAAGGACGCCGGTGCCCGCCCGCTCGTGCACGCGGCCGTCGGCGACGGGGTCCGGTCGGGGGAGTACTGGGGACCGGACGGCCCGCTGCAGCTCGCCGGTGCGCCGGCGATCGTGCCGGCGCGGTCGCGGGCGCACGACCGCACGGCGGCGGCACGGCTCTGGACCGCGAGCGAGCGGGCCACGGGCGTCGCGTTCGCTCTCGACGCACTCGTCTGAGTCGATCCGGTCCGCCACGCCGGGACGGATGTCGGTCGGGCTTCGTACAATCGTCTGCGATGACCATCACTTCTGACCGCGGAACCGCGACCCCGGGCGGGAGCGCCTTCGGCGAGCCCGCCGACCTCCACCTCCCCGGCGGGACCGCGCCGCACAGCACCTCGACGCTCAGCGTGCGCGGTGCCCGTGTCCACAACCTCCGCGACGTCGACCTCGAGATCCCCCGTGACTCGCTCGTGGTCTTCACCGGGCTCTCGGGCTCCGGCAAGTCCTCGCTCGCGTTCGACACGATCTTCGCCGAGGGCCAGCGCCGCTACGTCGAGTCGCTGTCCGCGTACGCGCGGCAGTTCCTCGGTCAGGTTGACCGTCCGGACGTCGACTTCATCGAGGGCCTGTCGCCCGCGGTGTCGATCGACCAGAAGTCGACGAACCGCAACCCGCGGTCGACCGTGGGCACGATCACCGAGGTCTACGACTACATGCGCCTGCTGTGGGCGCGCATCGGGGTCCCGCACTGCCCCGTCTGCGGCGAGGTGATCAGCAAGCAGAGCGTGCAGCAGATCGCCGACCAGCTCATGGCGTTCGAATCGGGCACGCGGTTCCAGGTCCTGGCGCCCGTCGTCTCGAAGAAGAAGGGCGAGTTCGTCGACCTCTTCCAGGAGCTCGCCGCGTCCGGCTACGCCCGCGCGATCGTCGACGGGGAGCGCGTGCAGCTGAGCGACCCGCCCAAGCTCAAGAAGCAGGTCAAGCACGACATCGCGGTGATCGTCGACCGGCTCGTGGCGAGCGACGACATCCTCGGCCGGCTGACGGACTCGCTCGAGACCGCGCTGCGCTTGACGAACGGCACGGTGGCGATCGACCTCGTCGACCACGAGGGCCCCGGCGCGGTCCGGACGTACTCCGAGAACCTGTCCTGCCCGAACAACCACCCGCTCGCGCTGACCGAGATCGAGCCCCGCACCTTCTCGTTCAACGCGCCCTTCGGCGCGTGCCCCGAGTGCTCGGGCCTCGGGACGCGGATGTCCGTCGACCCGGACCTCGTGCTCGGCGACCCCGAGGCATCGCTCCGCGACGGTGTGCTGCTGCCGTGGACGGGCACGAGCGGGCTGTACTCGTACTTCGAGAAGCTCCTCTCCGGTCTGGGCAAGGACCTCGGGTTCGACCTGGACACCCCGTGGAACCGGCTCGACCCGACCGTGCAGGCCGCGATCCTGACCGGCAAGGACTTCCAGGTGTCGGTCTCGTGGAAGAACCGCTTCGGACGCGAGATGCGCTACACGAGCGGGTTCGAGGGCGTCATGCCCTACATCGAGCGCAAGTTCGCCGAGGCCGAGTCGGACTCGCAGCGACAGCGCTTCCAGGGCTACCTGCGCGAGGTCCCGTGCCCGGTGTGCGACGGCACGCGCCTGAAGCCCGAGGTCCTGGCCGTGACGGTCGACGGCCGCAGCATCGCCGACGTCACCGACATGTCGCTCGACCAGGCCTACGGGTTCATGGACGAGCTGACGCTCACCGAGCGCGAGGCCCACATCGCCGCGGCGGTGCTCCGCGAGATCCGCGCCCGCCTCGAGTTCCTGCTCGAGGTCGGGCTCAACTACCTGACGCTGGCCCGCGGCGCGGGCGGCCTCTCCGGCGGCGAGGCCCAGCGCATCCGGCTCGCGACGCAGATCGGCTCGGGTCTGACCGGCGTGCTCTACGTCCTCGACGAGCCGAGCATCGGCCTGCACCAGCGGGACAACCGTCGGCTCATCGACACGCTCGTCAAGCTGAAGGACCTCGGCAACACGCTCATCGTCGTCGAGCACGACGAGGACACCATCCGCACGGCCGACTGGGTCGTCGACATCGGACCGGGCGCCGGCGTGAACGGCGGCAAGGTCGTGCACTCCGGGTCGTACGAGGGGATCATCGCCAACCGCGAGTCCGTGACCGGTGACTACCTCGCCGGCCGCCGTGCGATCGAGGTGCCGTCCGAGCGTCGGAAGATCAACCCGAAGCGCGTCATCAGCGTGCAGGGTGCCCGCGCGAACAACCTCAAGCAGGTGGACGTCGACTTCCCGCTCGGCGTCTTCACCGCGGTCACCGGCGTCAGCGGGTCGGGCAAGTCGACGCTGGTCAACGACATCCTCTACAAGGTGCTCGCGAACCAGCTCAACGGCGCCCGGCACATCGCGGGCAAGCACACGCGTGTGAAGGGCCTCGACCAGCTCGACAAGGTCGTGCACGTCGACCAGGCGCCGATCGGCCGCACCCCGCGGTCCAACCCGGCGACCTACACGGGCGTGTTCGACCGCATCCGGCAGCTCTTCGCCGAGACGCCCGAGGCGAAGGCACGCGGCTACCAGCCCGGGCGCTTCAGCTTCAACGTCAAGGGCGGTCGCTGCGAGAACTGCTCGGGCGACGGCACGATCAAGATCGAGATGAACTTCCTGCCCGACGTCTACGTGGCGTGCGAGGTCTGCGGTGGTGCCCGGTACAACCGCGAGACGCTGCAGGTGCACTACAAGGGCAAGGACATCTCCGAGGTCCTCGACATGCCCATCAGCGAGGCGGCCGAGTTCTTCGAGCCGATCTCCGCCATCCACCGCTACATGGCGACGCTCGTCGACGTCGGGCTCGGCTACGTCCGGCTCGGGCAGAGCGCCACCACGCTCTCCGGAGGCGAGGCGCAGCGCGTCAAGCTCGCGACCGAGCTCCAGCGTCGGTCGAACGGCCGCACGGTCTACGTGCTCGACGAGCCGACGACGGGTCTGCACTTCGAGGACGTCCGGAAGCTCCTGCTCGTCCTGCAGAGCCTGGTCGACAAGGGCAACACCGTCATCACCATCGAGCACAACCTCGACGTCATCAAGTCGGCCGACTGGCTCGTCGACATGGGTCCCGAGGGTGGCGCGGGCGGTGGCACGGTCCTGGCGGTCGGCACCCCCGAGCACGTCGCCGACGTCCCGGAGAGCCACACGGGCGTGTTCCTGCGCGAGATCTTCGACGCCCAGGACGCCCGCGTCGGCAAGCAGCAGGCCGTCGGTGCGCGCCAGGCGACGCAGAAGCAGAAGGCGGGTGCTCGGTAGGTGGCGGACACCGTCTCCTGGCGGCCGAAGGCGGGGGAGATCCCGACCGACCCCGGTGTGTACCGGTGGCGTGACGAGGCCGGTCGGGTGCTCTACGTCGGCAAGGCGAAGAACCTCCGCGCGCGGCTGAGCAACTACTTCGCACCGCTGCCGACGCTGCACGAGCGCACGCGCCGCATGGTCCTGACGGCGCGCAGCGTCGAGTGGACCACGGTCGGCTCCGAGATCGAGGCGCTCCAGCTCGAGTACACGTGGATCAAGGAGTTCGACCCGCCCTTCAACGTCAAGTTCCGGGACGACAAGTCGTACCCGTACATGGCGATCACCCTGGGTGAGGAGTCGCCCCGGGTGATGGTGACGCGGAACCGGAAGATCAAGGGCGCCAAGTACTTCGGGCCGTACCCGAAGATCTGGGCGGTGCACGACACCATCGACCTGATGATCAAGGTCTTCCCGATCCGGACCTGCTCGGACTCGTCGTACAAGAAGGCCATGCAGACCGGCAAGCCGTGCTTCCCGGGGCAGATCGGCAAGTGCGGCGGCCCCTGCTCGCAGAAGGTCACGATCGCCGAGCACCGTGCGGTGGTCGAGGAGTTCGTGCGGTTCATGGGCAGCTACGACCGGCGCGTCATCACCACGCTGCGGCAGCGCATGGGGGCCGCGGCCGACGCCATGGACTACGAGCAGGCCGCGAGGTACCGCGACCAGGTCGGTGCGCTCGAGGCGGTCCTCGAGAAGTCCGCGGTCGTGCTGCGCGACTCGGTCGACCTCGACCTGTTCGGTGTCGCGGAGGACGAGCTCGCGGCCGCGGTGCAGCTGTTCTCCGTGCGGGGCGGCCGCATCCGCGGTGTGCGGGGCTGGGTGGTGGACAAGGAGCTCGACATCAGCACCGGCGACCTCGTCGAGCAGATCGTGCAGGGCCAGTACGCCACGAGCGACGACGTCCCGCGCGAGGTCGTCGTGCCGGAGCTCCCGGAGGACGCCGAGGCGCTGCAGCAGTGGCTCAGCGAACGTCGGGGCGGCCGCGGGACGAAGCTCAGCACCGCGCAGCGCGGGGATCGTGCCGGCCTCGCCCGCACCGCCGCCCAGAACGCGGCGCAGGCGCTGATGCTCTACAAGACGAAGCGGAGCGCCGACTACACGACCCGCTCGGCGGCGCTGGCCGACATCCAGGACGCCCTCGGCATGACCGAGGCACCCCTGCGCATGGAGTGCTACGACATCTCGCACCTCCAGGGCACGAACGTCGTCGCCTCGATGGTGGTGTTCGAGGACGGGCTCCCGCGGAAGGACCAGTACCGGCGGTACACGATCGCCGAGACGACCGACGACACCGACAGCATGTACCAGGTGCTCTCGCGGCGGCTGGCACGTCTCGACGAGGACGCCGCCGCACCCGACGTCCCGGACGCGACGAGCGACGAGGTCATCGAGGGGACGAAGCCGACGAAGCGGTTCGCCTACCGTCCGCAGCTGCTCATCGTCGACGGCGGGCAACCGCAGGTGCAGGCGGCGAAGCGGGCGATGGACGAGGCCGGCGTGCACGACATCGCGCTCGTCGGGATCGCGAAGCGCCTCGAGGAGCTCTGGCTGCCCGACGACGACTTCCCGGTGATCATGCCGCGGAACTCGGAGGCACTGTTCCTGATCCAGCGGATCCGCGACGAGGCGCACCGGTTCGCGATCACGCACCAGCGGACGCGACGGAAGCGCGACGTGCGGTCGCAGCTGTCGGAGATCCCGGGCCTCGGCCCGACGCGGGTCAACGCGCTGCTGAAGCACTTCGGGTCGGTGGCGCGCCTCCGCGAGGCGACGGCCGACCAGGTCGCCGAGGTGAACGGCGTCGGACCGGCGACGGCCGCCGCGGTCGTCACGAAGCTGGCGCAGACGCCGCAGAGCACCCCGACCGGGAGTGCACCGACGGCCAGCGCCCCGACCGCCAGCGCGCCGACCGCCAGCGCCCCGACCGACGCGACCGCACCGACCGACGCGACCCCGCCGACCGACGCGACCCCGCCGACCGACGTGACCGGCGGGACGGACCCGACCGGTGCCTCCCGTCCGACCGGTCCCGTCCGCGTCCCCGACGTCACGGCGGACGGCCCGCACCGCCCGCTGTGACCTCCTCCGGGACGACCGGGCCCCGGCCCGGCCCGCGCCGCGGGCGATAGCCTGGACCAGCAGCCGAGACCTCCCCGGGCCGACGCCCGGGCCGCCACGACGGAGCCCTCCCACACATGAGCGACACGAGCGACACGAGCAGCCCGACCGAGACGGCCCGCGCGCAGCAGCAGCACGACATCCTCATCGTCACCGGCATGTCCGGCGCCGGCCGGTCGACGGTCGGCAAGGCGCTCGAGGACCTCGGCTGGTACGTCGTCGACAACCTGCCCACGCAGATGCTCGGTCCGCTCACCGAGCTCGCCGACCGCGCGGGTGAGAAGATCCCGAAGATCGCCACGGTGGTCGACGTCCGTGGCGGCCGGTTCTTCACCGACCCCGAGCAGGCCGTCGAGCAGGTCCGGACGAGTGCGTCGGCGCGGGTCCGGGTGCTCTTCCTCGAGGCGACCGACGCCGTGCTCGTCCGCCGATTCGAGCAGGTCCGGCGACCGCACCCGCTGCAGGGGGACGGCACGCTCCTCGACGGCATCGGGCTCGAGCGGTCGCGCCTGTCCGGGCTGCGCGAGGCCGCCGACGTCGTCATCGACACCTCGGACCTCAACATCCACCAGCTCGCGAACACCGTGACCGACCGGTTCGCCGACGACCACTTCGTCGGCGTCCAGGTCACGCTGATGAGCTTCGGCTTCAAGTACGGACTGCCGGCCGACGCCGACATGGTGGCCGACGTCCGCTTCATCCCGAACCCCTACTGGGTGCCGGAACTCCGCCCGCACACCGGCCTCGACGCGCCCGTCTCGGAGTACGTCCTGGCGCAGCCGGGAGCCCGGTCGTTCGTCGAGCGGTACGCCGCCGTGCTCGAGCCGGTGCTGGCCGGCTACCAGCGCGAGAACAAAAGACACGCTACGATCGCCATCGGCTGTACCGGCGGCAAGCACCGCTCGGTCGCCGTCGTCGCCGAGTTGGCGAACCTCCTCCGCGGGATGCCCGACGTCGCCGTGCGTGTGAAGAACCGAGATCTCGGCCGGGAGTGACCGTCCCTCCGGCCGCTCCACACGGACGTGCGCCGGAGCCGCGGACCCCACCAGAAGAAACGTTAGGAATGATGCTGTGCCGTTGACTGCCGAGGTCAAGGACGAACTGGCCAGGGTCGTCGTGAACCGCAACACGGTCCGCGCCGCCGAACTCGCGACCATCCTGCGGTTCGCGGGCGGCCTGCACGTCATCTCGGGCAGGATCGCGGTCGAGGTCGAACTCGACACCCGGATCATCGTCCACCGCGTGCGCAAGGACCTGGCGGAGCTGTACGGCGTGCGGAGCGAGGCGTCGGTGGGGTCGTCCGCCTCCTCCCGTCGCGGCACCCGCTACCTGGTCCGCGTGCTCGAGGCAGGGGAGACGCTCGCCCGCCAGACCGGTCTCATGGACGCCCGTCGTCGCCCCGTCCGCGGGCTGCCGAACCGGCTCACCACGGGCAACCGCGAGGACCTCGCCGCCATCTGGCGCGGCGCCTTCCTCGCCTCGGGCACGCTGACCGACCCGGGTCGTGCCGCGGCCCTCGAGGTCACGTGCCCCGGGAACGAGGCCGCCATGGCACTCGTCGGCGCCGCGTCGCGACTCGGCATCGCGGCGAAGGGTCGCGAGGTCCGGGGCGTCCACCGCGTCGTCATCCGCGACGGCGAGGCGATCGGGCAGATGCTCACCGTGATGGGTGCCGCCCGCACCACCGCCGAGTGGGAGGAGATGCGCCAGCGCCGCGAGGACCGCGCCACCGCCAACCGCCTCGTGAACTTCGACGACGCGAACCTCCGTCGTTCGGCGCAGGCCGCCGTCGCCGCGTGCGCCCGGGTCGAGCGCGCGCTCGAGATCCTCGGCGACGAGGTCCCGGACCACCTGAAGTACGCCGGCTCCCTGCGCCTCGAGCACCGCGACGCGTCGCTCGACGAGCTCGGGCAGCACGCCGACCCGCCCATGACGAAGGACGCCATCGCCGGTCGCATCCGCCGACTGCTCGCGATGGCCGACAAGAAGGCCGTCGACGACGGCATCCCGGGCACCGAGGCGAGCGTGCCGGAGGAGCTCGAGGGCGTCTGATCGCGGCTCTGACGACCGGTGCGGACGGGAGGCGCGGTGCCAGCTGGCACCGCGCCTCCCGTCCGTCACACGGCGGTGGTCCGCAGCGTCCGACTGCTAGGGTCGTTACGGCGACGTTACGGGGCGTATCGTCCACCACACGTGGGCCCGACGGGCCCACGACCTCCGAAAGCAGCGCCCCCGGGGCGCTCCACACCCACCAGGAGATCCATTGACCGTCAAGATCGGCATCAACGGCTTCGGCCGCATCGGCCGTAACTTCTTCCGGGCCGCCCTCGCGAAGGGCTCCGACCTCGAGATCGTGGCGGTGAACGACCTCACCGACAACGCGGCCCTCGCGAACCTCCTGAAGTTCGACTCCGTCACCGGTCGTCTCGGCGTCTCCGTCGAGCTCGACGGCGACAGCATCGTCGTCGACGGCAAGCCGATCAAGGTCCTCGCGGAGCGCGACCCCGCCAACCTCCCCTGGGGCGAGCTGGGCGTCGACATCGTCATCGAGTCGACCGGCTTCTTCACCAAGGCCGCCGACGCGCAGAAGCACATCGACGCCGGCGCCAAGAAGGTCATCATCTCGGCCCCCGCCACCGGCGACGACGTCACCATCGTCCTCGGCGTGAACGAGGGCGAGTACGACCCGGCGAACCACAACATCATCTCGAACGCCTCGTGCACCACGAACAGCCTCGCGCCGCTCGCCAAGGTGTTCCACGACAAGTTCGGCATCGAGCGCGGTCTCATGACGACGGTGCACGCCTACACCGCCGACCAGAACCTGCAGGACGGCCCGCACAAGGACCCGCGTCGTGCCCGTGCCGCCGCGCTGAACATCGTCCCGACCTCGACCGGCGCCGCGAAGGCCATCGGCCAGGTCATGCCGGAGCTCGCCGGCAAGCTCGACGGCTACGCCCTCCGCGTCCCGGTCCCGACCGGTTCGATCACCGACCTCACCCTGGAGACGAAGTCCCCGGTCACGGTCGACGAGATCAACGCCGCCTACAAGGAGGCCGCCGAGGGCCCGCTCAAGGGCATCCTGCTCTACAGCGAGGACCCGCTGGTGTCGACCGACATCACGACGGACCCGCACTCCTCGATCTACGACTCCGGTCTCACCAAGGTCATCGGTGGCCTCGTGAAGATCACCTCGTGGTACGACAACGAGTGGGGCTACTCGAACCGCCTCGTCGACCTCACCGAGTACGTGGGCGAGCGACTCTCGGCATGAGCCTCCGCACCCTCGAGGACCTCGGCGACCTCGCCGGCAAGCGCGTCGTCGTCCGCTGCGACCTGAACGTCCCGCTCAAGGACGGCCGGATCACGGACGACGGCCGCGTGCGGGCGTCGCTCGGCACGCTGAACACCCTGGTGAACGCCGGCGCGCGGGTCATCGTGATCTCGCACCTCGGCCGGCCCGACGGGTCGCCGGCACCGGAGTACTCGCTCGCCCCCGTGGCGCAGCGCCTCTCCGAGCTGCTGGGCAAGGAGGTCACCTTCGTCGGCGAGACCGTCGGCGACGAGGCGACCGCCGCTGCCGAGGCCCTCGGGGACGGCGACGTCCTGCTGCTCGAGAACCTCCGGTTCAACCCGGAGGAGACCTCGAAGGACGCGTCGGAACGCCAGGCGTTCGCGGAGCGCATCGCAGCGCTGGGCGACGCGTTCGTGTCCGACGGCTTCGGTGTCGTCCACCGCAAGCAGGCCTCGGTCTACGAACTCGCCGCGGCGCTGCCCAGCGCGGCCGGCTCCCTCATCGAGTCCGAGCTGACGGTGCTCGAGCGCCTGACGAAGGACCCGGAGCGGCCGTACACGGTCGTGCTCGGCGGGTCGAAGGTCAGCGACAAGCTCGGCGTCATCGAGCACCTGCTCCCGCAGGTCGACACGCTCTGCATCGGCGGCGGCATGCTCTTCACCTTCCTCGCGGCCCAGGGCCACGGGGTGGCGAAGTCGCTGCTCGAGCAGGACCAGCTCGACACCGTCCGCGCCTACCTGTCGAAGGCCGACGAGCTCGGCGTCACGATCGACCTGCCGACCGACGTCGTGGTGGCCTCCGGGTTCGCCGCGGACGCGCAGCACGAGACGGTGGCGGCCGATGCGATCGAGTCCTCGTCGTTCGGCACGGACGGCATCGGTCTCGACATCGGCCCGGAGACGGCGACGCGCTTCGCGTCGGCGGTGTCCGGTTCGAAGACGGTGTTCTGGAACGGCCCGATGGGCGTGTTCGAGTTCCCGGCGTTCGCGGCCGGTACGAAGACCGTCGCGCAGGCCCTGACCGAGGTCGACGGCCTCGGCGTGGTCGGCGGCGGTGACTCCGCGGCGGCCGTCCGGTCGCTCGGGTTCTCCGACGACCGGTTCGGGCACATCTCGACCGGTGGCGGTGCCAGCCTCGAGTTCCTCGAGGGCAAGTCGCTGCCCGGTCTCGAAGCACTGGGGTGGTCCCGATGAGCCGCACGCCCTTCATCGCTGGTAACTGGAAGATGAACCTGGACCACCTCCAGGCCATCGCCACCGTGCAGAAGCTCGCGTGGACGTTGAAGGACGCCCGCCACGACCACGACGACGTCGAGGTCGCGGTGTTCCCGCCCTTCACCGACCTCCGCAGCGTGCAGACGCTCATCTCGGCGGACAAGCTGTCGATCCGCTTCGGCGCGCA
>NZ_CAJCKG010000058.1:0-16694 GCF_903970945.1 Curtobacterium sp. ME26 | reverse complement strand
AGAGCATGAGGACCCGGCCGGTCGTGAACTGCCGGACGGCGGCCAGGGTGTTCTCGAAGGCGTCGGCGCTGTGGCCGAAGTCCACGTAGACGCTCGGGCCGCGGTCGCCGGAGACGCGCTCGGTGCGACCGGGCAGGTAGCACTCGATCGCGCTGACGGGGTGCTCGTCGGTCTCGTCCGCGTAGCGGCGGTGGTTCGACCCGAGCGCGTGCGCGATGGCGCCGAGCTCGAAGCCGCCCTCGACGAGCATGACGATCGCCAGCGCCGCGTTCGCCGCCATGTGCCAGCCGATCAGGGGCACCCGGGTGGTGAGCTCGCGGCCCTCGGGGCCGGTCAGACGGAACTCGGTGTAGGCCGCGTGCGACTCGACGATCTCGACGTGCCACTCGGCCTCGACGTCGGGGTGCACCGTGATGGTCGTGACCGGGATGCGGGAGTCCTGCACCACGCGGTGGCCCCAGTCGGTGTCCAGCGAGACGACGCCGCGACGGCTGTGCTCGGGCTGGAACAGCGGGAGCTTCGCCTGGTAGTACTCCTCCATGTCGGCGTAGTCGTCGAGGTGGTCGTGCGACAGGTTCGTGAACCCGGCGACGTCGAACACGATCCCGTCGACGCGGTGCCGGCTGAGGGCCTGGGCACTCACCTCGACGGCGACCGCGCGCACCTCGGACTCGCGCATCCTGGCGAGGAGCGCGTGCATCTCGCTCGCCTCGGGCGTGGTCAGGCGGCTGGTGACGCTGAGCGTGCCGATGTGGCGCTCCGCGGTCGAGCTCAGGCCGGTGACGAGACCGAGCTGCTTGAGGATCCCCTCGAGGATGTACGAGGTGCTGGTCTTGCCGTTCGTGCCGGTGGTGGCGAACAGCTGCGGCAGGTCGGTCGCCTCGTCCGGGTGGGTGCGGTAGACCCAGGCGGACACGTCGCCGAGCGCGGCCCGCGGGTCCTCGACCACCAGGACCGGCAGGCCGGACGGCTCGGCGAGGGCCACGCCGTCCGCGTCGGTGAGCACGGCGACCGCGCCGCGCTCGGCAGCCTCGGCGGCGAACTGCGCTCCGTGGCGGTTCGCGCCGTGCACGCCGACGAACAGGTCACCGGGCTGCACCTCGGCAGCGCTCAGGGTGACGCCCGTCGTCTCGACGGTGTCGACCGCGCCGACGACGCGCATGCCGAACGCGTTCGCGAGTTCGGCCACGCTCCTCGGGGTCGGGTGTTCGGGTCGGAGGACCGGGGGGATCCGTGCGGACAAGTGTTCCTTCTTCCTCACCACGTGGACGGGTACAGCTGCGCCTCGGCCGTGGAGGGGGCTACTCGGTACTTCTCGAGCACCTGGGACATCAGCGTGCGGAACGCCGGAGCCGCTCCGCTGGACCACTTGTTGGTCTGCGGCTTCGTGAACGTCACCGTGACAACATACTGGGGGTCCTCGGCGGGTGCCATTCCGGCCACCGAGGTGATGCGCTGTCCGCCGTAGCCCTTCGACCCCTCGGCCACCTCGGCGGTACCGGTCTTCGCGGCGATGTTGTAGCCGGAGATCGGCTTCATGCCGACGAGCGTGCCGCCCGTGACGACGCTCTGCAGCATCTTGACGGTCTGGTCGGCCGCCGCGGTGGAGACGACGCGCGTCCCCTGCACGTCGGGCGCGTCGATGGTCTTGCCGTCGGCGGTCTGGCAGCCCTTCACCATGTGCAGCGGGATCCGGACGCCGTCGTTCGCCAGCGTCTGGAACACGCTCGCCACCTGGACCGCGGTGGTCGAGATGCCCTGACCGAACATCGAGTTGATGTTCGTCTGGCTGCTCCAGTCGGGCGAGGCGCCGTACTGCATGGCCGGCTGACCCGGGTAGTCGATCGCCGTCTCCGGCTCGAACAGGCCGAACTTCTTCATGTAGTCGAAGCGCTGCTGCTGCGTGAGCCGTTCGCCGAGCTCGGTGATGCCGACGTTCGACGAGTTCTGCAGGATGCCGGTGAGGGTCAGGTTCTCGGTCGGGTGGAACTCGGAGTCCTGGATCTTGCCGCCCCAGGGGAACGAGCGCGAGTACGGCACGACCGCACGGTCGGTCGGGCCCGACTTCCCCTGGTCGATCAGCGCCGCTGCGATCGCCGCCTTGATCGTCGACCCGGGCTCGTACGTCGCGGTCAGGGCGCGGGAGCCGAAGGCGCCCTTGTCGGTCGTCGCGTCGACGTCGTTCGGGTCCACCGTCGGGTAGTCGGCTACGGCGAGGAGCTCGCCGGTCTTGACGTCCACCACGGTCGCGGTCGCGGACTCGGCCTGCAGGGACTTCGCCGCCGACGCGATCGTCTGCTGCGCCATGTACTGCAGGTCGCTGTCGATGGTGGTCTCGAGCGTGCCGCCGTCCTTCGCCTGCTTCGTCGTGCGGGTGCTGCCGGGCAGCTGCACGCCGTCCTCGCCGCGCTCGTACGTCTCCGAGCCGTTCGTGCCCGCGAGGCACGCGTCGTACGAGTACTCCAGGCCGGCCTGCGCGCCGTCGGTGCCCATGAAGCCCGTCAGCGCCCCGGCCGTCGCGCCGCTCGGGTAGACGCGCGCCGCCTGCTGCTCGGGGTACGTCCACGGGATGGACAGGGCGCGGACGGCCTCGTAGTGCTTCACGTCGAGGCCCTTGACCAGGTACGCGAAGTCCGACCGGGGGTCCGCGGCGATGTTCCGCTGCATGGTCGCCACGTCCGCGCCGGACGCCTCCGCGACGGCACGGAGGGCCTCGTCGACCGAGACCCGCTTCACGCGGTCGCCGCCGAGCTTGCCGTCGAAGGGCTTCACGAGGCGCGGCGAGGTGGTGATGTTGTACCGGTTGACGCTGTCGGCCAGCTCGACGCCGTTGCGGTCGACGATGGCGCCGCGGGTCCCGTAGATCGTCACCGGGATGCTCCGCTTGGCCTTCGACGCATCGTTCAGCGCGGCGGCCTGCACCACCTGGATGTCGACCAGGCGGATCACGAACACGGCCACGAGGGCGATCACGGCGATGATCACCACGCTGTAGCGCAGTCGTGGGTTGCGGATCGTCTTGGTCACGCGGTGCGGTCCTTCCCGGGTGGTGCGGCAGGGTGTCCCGGCCCGCAGGTCACCGGGTGGTGGGGGCCTGGAGCGGGTTCGCGTCGGACTCTACGTCGGCCTTCGGCGCGGCCCCGTCCGACGCGCTGGCCCCGGCGCTGTTCCCAGCGTCGGTGCTCGCGGCGGCCGGCGCGGACGCGGCTGCGGACGGCGCGGTCGGTGCGGCGGGAGCGCTCGGCGCCGCCTCGGCCGGCTGCTGCTTCGTCGCGAGCGGGACCGGGTCGAGCAGGGCGTTGGGCACCTGGTTGTCGCTGCTCGCGGTCGCCTCGTCGGGAGCCGCCGGCGTCGGCGTGCCGTACACCCGCCCGGTCTCCGGGTCGAGGTAGACCGGCGTGGAGTTCGCGATCATCCCGAGCGACTGCGCGTTGCGGGCGAGGTTCTGCGGCGAGTCGAGCACGCGGAGCTCCTCGGACAGCGACTGCTGCGTCCGCGAGAGCTTCGTCTGCTCGGCGCCGAGGGAGTCGAGCGTGTAGGCGCCCTGGCTCAGCACCATGCTGATGCCGAGCTGCGCGAGCAGCAGGATGCCGAGCGCGACGACCGCGACGATGGCGTACGCCACCTTCGGACGGGCACGGCGCTGCGCACGCGTCGGTGCGACCTCGACCAGCTCGGGGCGGTCGTGGCGCGGGCGCGGGGCACGCGACGGGGCGACGACGGGGTCGACGAGTGCGAGGTTCGTGCTCATGTCAGTTCCGGATCCGCTCGGCCGCGCGCAGGCGCACGGGGATTGCTCGGGGGTTGGCGGCGCGTTCGGCCTCGTCGGCCAGTTCCGCGCCCTTGACGACCAGGGACCAGGTCGGGGCGTGCTCGGGGAGCTCCACCGGCAGGTCCGCCGGGGCGCTCGAGGTCGTGCGCTCGACGAGCGCCCGCTTGACCAGACGGTCCTCGAGGGACTGGTACGACTCGACCACGATGCGGCCGCCGACGCCGATGACGTCGAGCGCGGCGGGGATCGCCCGCTCGAGGACGGCCAGCTCGGCGTTCACCTCGATGCGGAGCGCCTGGAACACGCGCTTCGCCGGGTGACCCTGCCGCTGGATCGCGACGGGGGTCGCGTCGTGGAGGACCTGCACCAGGTCGCCCGACATCGTGAACGGACGCTCCGCGCGCCGCTCGACGATCGCGCGGGCGTACCGGCCGGCCAGCTTCTCCTCGCCGTACCGCTGGAAGATGCGCCGGAGTTCGCCCTCGTCGTAGGTGGCGAGCACGTCCGCCGCGGTCCGGCCCTCGGTCCGGTCCATCCGCATGTCGAGCGGGGCGTCCTGGCTGTAGGCGAAGCCGCGCTCGGCGCGGTCCAGCTGGAGCGAGCTGACGCCGAGGTCGAACAGGACGCCGTCGACCTTCCGGAACCCCTCGCCCTCGACCGCCTCGACGATGTCGTCGTACACGGTGTGCACGAGCCGGACGCGGTCGCCGAAGCGGGCCAGGCGCTCCCCCGCGATGCCGAGCGCGTCGGTGTCGCGGTCGAGTCCGATCAGGGTGAGCTCCGGGAAGCGCTCGAGCAGCGCCGCGGAGTGACCGCCCATCCCGAGGGTGGCGTCGACGACGACCTTGCCCGGCCCCTCGAGTGCGGGGACGAACAGGTCGACGATGCGCTGGAGCATCACCGGGGTGTGCGGGAACGTCGCTTGGTCTTCGGCCATGTGCAGCCCCTCGACCTCCTGGGCCACGCATCCGGATCCCCATCCATGCGACCTGACACCGGGGAAGGTGTGTCAGGGCACCACGGCTGGGAGTCCCGATCCGTGGATCAGAAGATCCCCGGGATCACCTCCTCGTCGTTGTCGGCGAAGCCCTCTTCGACCTCGGCGTAGTAGGCCTCCCACGCGGTGGTCGACCAGATCTCGGCACGGTCACCGCTGCCGATGACCGTGAGGTCCCGCTCGAGCCCCGCGTACTCGCGGAGGTTCTGCGGGATCGTCACGCGGTTCTGCTTGTCGGGCGTCTCCGCGCTCGCTCCGGAGAGGAACAGGCGCATGTAGTCCCGGGTGCGCTTCGACGTCATCGGTGCGGTGCGGATGCGCTCGTGCAGCTGCTCGAACGTGTCCGCGCTGAAGACGACGACGCAGCGCTCCTGCCCACGGGTCATGACGAGCCCGCCGGACAGTTCGTCCCGGAACTTGGCGGGGAGGATCACGCGACCCTTCTCGTCCAGCTTCGGGGCATGGGTACCGAGCAGCACGTCGGGGCCTCCCCTCCGCTCCACCGGTCCGTCGTGGTCCCCACTTTACTCCACTTCCCTCCCCACAGGGCGGTTCCCGCTCCCCGATCTGCCCGCGACCCCCGGATTGGGGCAGCTCCCCGAGGTCCAGCGGGCACGGAAGAGCCCGCCGATCCGCGGATCGACGGGCTGGTGGAGGCGAGTGGAGGAGGTGGAGCAGAGTGGAGGACTCTCACAGCCCCGGATCGGGTGGAGGGCGCGCCGGACGGGAGGCGCGTGGGGACCCCGCCCCGCGCCTCCCGTCCGACACCCGCCCGGCCTGCTCGACGCACCGGGACGATCAGCGACAGCAGCCCCCGCACACGACGAACGGGGCCGGTCCGACTGGACCGGCCCCGTTCGTGGAGGCGTGTGGAGGGCTGCTACTGCTGCCCGGGGTCGTTGCGCTTGTCCCAGCGTTCGTTCATGCGGTCCATGAACGAACCGCCGGACGACGACGGCCGCGCGGGACGACGGGGACCGGCACCACCGGCACGCGGCGCCTTCGCCCCGGCCTTCGGCATCCGCATGCCCGGGCGCAGCGCGTACAGCACGCCGGCGAGCATCACGACGAAGCCCGGCAGACCGAGCAGCGGCTGCTTGAACACCAGCGCGAGGACGACGATCGCGATGCCGACCAGTGCACCGAGCACCCCGATCGTGATCGTGGTGTAGCTGGCGCGACCCTGGCGGCGCGTGACCCGCGCCACGAAGTCGGAGTCGTTCTGGTAGAGGCTCCGCTCCATCTCTTCGAGGAGTCGCTGCTCTTGCTCCGAGAGTGGCATCTCGTTTCCCTCTTGTTCTCGGGGATGCTGTCCTGAGGATGCTGTCCTGGGTGACGGCTGGTGGACCGCGCTGCCGCCGGGTTGTGGCAAGCGCTGAGTGGACCGATTCTATGACTCGACCGCTCCACTAGGGTAGGTACCGTGGCTGAGAGTACGCGATTAGTGGACCTCGTATCGGCGCGTCTCGACCGGGCACTCGACGAGCAGCGCGAGCGCCTCGTCGGCATCAGCCCCGACCTCGCTCCGTTCGACCGGTACGCCCGTGACCTGCTGTCCGGCGGCAAGCGCTTCCGGGCACTGTTCTGCTACTGGGGCTGGCAGTCCGTCGCCGGTCGGTCGGGCTCGTTCGACCCCCTCGCGGAGGGCTCGCGCCAGACCACCGCCGAGGCGGTCGTCACGGTCGCCGCGGCGCTCGAGGTCTTCCACGCCGCCGCCCTCGTGCACGACGACATCATGGACCGCTCGGACACCCGCCGCGGTCGTCCCGCCGCGCACCGCCGCTTCGAGTCCCTGCACGAGGAGTCCGGCTGGGTCGGCGACCGCGCGCTGTACGGCACGAACTCGGCGCTGCTGCTGGGCGACCTGCTGCTCTCGCTGAGCGACGCCGTCTTCGACGAGGGCCTCGCCCTGCTCGACCCGGCCCGCGCGCGCATCGTCCGCCAGGAGTTCCACACCATGCGGCTCGACGTCACGGCGGGGCAGTACCTCGACGTGCACGAGGAGACCGCCTGGCCGTCCATCGACGAGGCCGAGCACCTCGTCCGGGCCCAGCGCGTCATCGTCTTCAAGTCGGCGAAGTACTCGATCGAGGCGCCGCTCGTGATCGGCGCGCTCGTCGCCGGTGCCTCCCCGGCGCAGCTCGAGGGTCTGCGGTCGTTCGGACTCCCCCTCGGCGTGGCGTACCAGCTGCGCGACGACCTGCTCGGCGTGTTCGGCGACCCCGAGGTGACCGGCAAGCCGGCCGGGGACGACCTGCGCGAGGGCAAGCGCACCGTCCTCATCGCCTCGGCCCGGAAGTCGCTGGCGCCCGGTCCGCGGCAGCTGCTCGACGAGCTGCTCGGCGACCCCGACCTCGACGAGGGTCAGGTCCAGATGCTCCGCGCGACGTTGACCGAGTCCGGGGCGGTCGCCGCCGTCGAGCGATCGATCGACCGGCACGTGCAGCGCGCCAAGGCCGCCCTCGAGGCCACCCCGCTCACGCCGTCGGCGCGGGAGCAGCTGATGGCGTTGGCCGACACCGTGAGCCGCCGCGTCGCGTAGACGCGACCGACCGACGGACAGGAGGTCCGTGGCGACGTCGCCACGGGCCTCCCGTCCGTCAGGTGGGTGACGATCAGAGCAGGGACTGCGCGACGCGCCGCACCTCGGCCTTGCGGCCGGCGCGCAGCGCAGCGATCGGCGAGGTGCCGAGCGCGGGCTCGTCCGAGAGCATCCAGCGGACGGCCTCGTCGTCCGAGAACCCGTTGTCGCCGAGCACGATGAGCGTGCCGCGGAGCTCGGGCAGCGGCTCGTCACCGTCGAGGAACTCGCCGGGCACCCGCAGCACGCCGCCGACGCGGGCGGCCAGCAGGGTCTTCTGCTCGAAGAGGCGGTGGATGCGGCCCGGGCTCACCCCGAGCAGCTCCACCAGGTCGGGCACCGTCAGCCAGCGCTCGGAGAGGGTCGTGTCGTCGGTCGGTACAGCGCTCACGGCTCCATGTTGCCAGAGCGGTCGCCGTCCGCGGTCCCCCACGATTGGTCACACGAGTCACACCCGCAACATCCGGCTCTCTGGTTGACTTGGGAATCACGCCATGTCAGCGTGGAGCCACCTGTGAGTGCTCGCACCCGCGCAAGGCTCACCCAGGACAGGAGAAACCCCGTGGACAACGCTGCAGACGACGCCGCCCGGCGCGCCCGATCCGCCCGGTTCGCCACCATGCCCATCGTCCTCGCGGGCACGATCGCGGTGACCGCGGGCCTGACCGGGCCGGTGGCGCACGCCGAGCCGCGGCACGACGACGACGACGCGGGGAAGCGTCACGTCGACGAGGACCGGAACGTCGGCCACCGCGCCGTGTTCGACACCGCGGTCGCGCGACCCTCGACGACCGTGGTCACGCCGGTGGTGGCGGTCTCGAAGGCCCCCACGACCTACACGGTCCGCCAGGGCGACACGGTGTCCGGCATCGCCGCCCGGTTCGGCCTCTCCGCGCAGGAGGTCCTCGTGCGCAACGGCCTCGGCTGGAACACGATCATCCACCCCGGCCAGACGCTGCACCTGTCCTCGAAGCCCGCGGCACCGACGGCCGCGCCCGCCTCGACCGGCAGCACGGGCAGCTACCACGTCAAGCAGGGCGACACCGTGTCCGGCATCGCCGCCCGCGCGGGTGTGTCGACCTCGTCGATCCTGTCGGCGAACGGGCTGACCCAGCGCTCGGTGATCTACCCGGGGCAGACGCTGCAGGTCCCCCGCGCCGGGTCGGCCGCGAAGCCCGCGCCCGTCGCGAGCAGCGCCCCCGCCGCTCCGGCCGCGCCGGCCCGCGCGTCGAGCGTCAAGATCGCGGCCGGCGACACCATCGGCGGCATCGCGGCGAAGCACGGCGTGTCCGTCAAGGCGCTCCTCGCCGCGAACGGCCTCAGCTACACGAGCACGATCTACGCCGGGAAGACCCTCGTGCTCCCCGCGGCGACCTCGAAGCCCACCACGACCCCGACCGGCGGCGCCGTGACCACCGCGGTCGGCAGCGTCAACGGCGTCGAGCTCACCGGCGAGCAGCGTCGGAACGCCGCGACCATCGTCGCCGTCGGTCGCACCCTCGGTGTGCCGGACCGCGGCATCGTGATCGCCCTGGCCGCGGCCCTGCAGGAGTCGAGCCTCCGCAACCTGTCGCACGGCGACCGCGACTCGGTCGGCCTCTTCCAGCAGCGTCCGAGCCAGGGCTGGGGCACGAAGGCCGCCCTGCAGGACCCGGCGACCGCCGCCGAGCGCTTCTACGTCGGCAACCCGGGCAAGACCCGCGGGCTGCTCGGCGTCCGGGGCTGGTCCTCGATGAGCCTGACCGCCGCCGCGCAGGCCGTGCAGGTCTCGGCCTACCCGAACGAGTACGCCAAGTGGGAGCAGACGGCGCGCGCGCTCCTCGCCTCGCTCTGACGACGGCCCGCTCGCGCGTCCGGGGCTCGGCCGACCGGCGGCGCCCTGGTCGCCCGACGGAACGAGTCATCCTCGAGATCGAGATCGGGTAACGACCGGAGCGTCAGTGCCGGCCCCACCAGCCCGCCTTCGTAGAATGCCGCCGATGACCACGAACGCCGCCACGGACCCGATGATCGGTCGCATGATCGACCAGCGGTACCGCGTGCGCTCGCGCATCGCCCGCGGCGGCATGGCCACGGTGTACCTGGCGACCGACGTCCGACTCGAACGCCGCGTCGCGATCAAGATCATGCACGGGCACCTGGCCGACGACCAGGCCTTCCGGGAGCGCTTCATCCAGGAGGCACGGTCGGCCGCGCGCCTGTCGCACCCGAACCTGGTCGGGGTCTACGACCAGGGCGCGGAGGACGACACCGCGTACATCGTCATGGAGTACATCCCGGGGATCACGCTCCGCGACCTGCTCCAGGAGCACCGGGCGCTGACCCCCGAGCAGGCGACCGACATCCTGCGCGCCGTCCTCGCCGGGCTGGCCTCGGCGCACCGCGCCGGCATCGTGCACCGCGACCTGAAGCCCGAGAACGTCCTGCTCGCCGACGACGGCCGGATCAAGCTCGGCGACTTCGGTCTCGCGCGTGCCACGACCGCGAACACCGCCACCGGCGCGGCCCTGCTCGGCACCATCGCGTACCTGTCCCCGGAGCTCGTCACGCGCGGGGCTGCCGACTCGCGCAGCGACATCTACGCCGTCGGCATCATGCTCTACGAGATGCTCACCGGCGAGCAGCCCTACAAGGGCGACCAGCCGATGCAGATCGCGTACCAGCACGCCAACGACACCGTGCCCGTGCCGAGCGCCGCGGAGCCCGGTGTCCCGCCGGAGCTCGACGACCTGGTCGCCTGGGCCACCGCCCGCAACCCGGACGACCGGCCGATGGACGCCCGCGAGATGCTCGACCACGTGTCCGGCGACAGGCAGCGCGCGACCGGGCAGTACCGGACCGCCGTCCTCCGCCCGGAGAACGCCACCGCGATCCTGCCGGCCGGCGACGGCCGGGCGGACAGCGTCGACGCGACCGACGCCACCCGCGTGATCGCGGGATCGACGGGCGGTGCCGCGGCCGCACCGGTCCGCCGCGGTGCGCCCGGACCGCGTCGGACGGGCTCGCAGCCGGGCGCGCTCTCCCCCGCCGGACAGCGGCTGGCCGACAAGTCCGCCAAGCGCCGGAAGCGCGGCTGGATCGCGCTCGCGGTGATCCTCGTGCTCGTGATCGCCGCCGGCGTGGTCGGGTGGGCGCTCGGCCCCGGACCCTGGGGCAACGTCCGGATCCCGGAGGTCGCCGGCAAGTCCGTCACGCAGGCACGCCAGCTGCTCCAGGCGCAGGGGCTCCAGCCCGCGGCACGGACCGGCACGCGGTTCGACGCCGTCGTGGCGAAGGGGCAGGTCTCGACGACGAAGCCCGCGGCCGCACGCGAGGTCCGCAAGGGCACCGCGGTGCAGATCGTCGTGTCGGGCGGACCACGGATGATCGCGCTGCCGGCCATCGTCGGACAGCCGCTGTCCACCGTGACCGCGGCGCTCGACGACGACTTCCAGCTGCAGGACGACCGGTACGAGTTCTCGGCCGACGCCCCGGCGGACACCGTGATCGCCGCGACCGGGGTGCTCCCCGGCGGCGACACGGTCGACCTGACGACCGTCGACGAGTACGGCGAGCGCGGCCCGGTGACCCTGACGGTCTCCCTCGGCGCCGTACCGGACGTCACCGGCAAGACCGTGGCCGACGCCACCACGACGCTCCAGGGCGTCGGCCTCACGGTCGGCGCGCAGCAGGAGCGCTACGACGACGACGTACCGAAGGGGCAGGTCATCTCCTCGCAGGTCGAGGGCTCCCCCGCCGTCCGCGGCTCGACGGTGGACCTCGTGGTCTCCCGTGGTCCGACGCCGATCACCCTGCCCGACGTCGCGGGGAAGACGATCGCCGACGCCACCTCGACCCTCGAGAACCTCGGGCTGCAGGTCACCGTGCCGGACTGCACGAACGTGCTGTGCCGGCTGACGGACTGGAAGGCCCTGCTCCGCGTGGACGCGACCGACCCGGTGCAGGGGTCGACGGTGTACCGCGGCGACGAGATCACGCTGTCCTACCGGCAGTAGCCGTGCGTCGGGGCGAACGGCTGGCCGCCTACCCGACGAGCGCCCACGACGACGGACGGGAGGCGCGGTGCCAGCTGGCACCGCGCCTCCCGTCCGGCGGTTGGGACCTGCGCGCTACGGGCGTGCGGTCGGGTGCGCCGCCAGTTCCTCCGCCACCAGGAAGGCCAGCTCGAGGGACTGCATGTGGTTGAGGCGCGGGTCGCACAGCGACTCGTAGCGGGTCGCCAGCGTCGCCTCGTCGATCTGCTCGGATCCGCCGAGGCACTCCGTGACGTCGTCACCGGTGAGCTCGACGTGCATGCCGCCCGGGTACGTGCCGACCTCGCGGTGGGCCTCGAAGAAGCCGAGGACCTCGTCCACGACGTCGTCGAACCGACGGGTCTTGTACCCGGTCGGCGTCGTCAGGCCGTTGCCGTGCATCGGGTCGGTGACCCAGAGCGGCTTCGCGTCCATGCCCTGCACCGCCTCGAGCAGCTTCGGCAGCTCGTCGCGGATCTTGCCGGCACCCATGCGCGTGATGAAGGTCAGGCGGCCGGGCTCGCGCTCGGGGTCGAGCTTCTCGATGAGCGCCCGCATGTCGTCGACGCTCGTCGTCGGGCCGAGCTTGACGCCGATCGGGTTCCGCACGCGCGACAGGAAGTCGACGTGGGCACCGTCGATGTCGCGGGTCCGCTCCCCGATCCAGATGAAGTGGCCCGAGGTGTCGTAGGGCAGACCGGAGCGGGAGTCGATCCGGGTCATCGGCCGCTCGTAGTCCATCAGCAGCCCCTCGTGCGAGGCGTAGAACTCGACGTGCTTGAGCGCCTCGAAGTCGGCACCGCAGGCGCCCATGAAGCGGATCGCGCGGTCGATCTCGGCCGCGAGGTGCTCGTAGCGGGCGTTCGCCGGGTTCGACGCGAAGCCCTTGTTCCACGAGTGCACCTGGCGCAGGTCGGCGAACCCGCCCTGGGTGAAGGCGCGGACGAGGTTCAGCGTCGACGCGGCCGTGTGGTACCCCTGCACCAGGCGGCGCGGGTCGGCCTGCCGGCTCTCGGGCGTGAAGTCGTAGCCGTTGACGATGTCACCGCGGTACGCCGGCAGGGTGACGTCGCCCCGGGTCTCGAGGTCGCTCGACCGCGGCTTGGCGAACTGCCCCGCCATGCGGCCCATCTTGATGACGGGCATCGAGGCGCCGTACGTCAGCACGACGGCCATCTGCAGGATCGTCTTCACGCGGTCGCGGATCGAGTCCGCGGTGGCGCCGGCGAAGGTCTCCGCGCAGTCGCCGCCCTGGAGCAGGAAGGCGCCGCCCGAGGCCGCTACCGCGAGCCGGGCCCGCAGGTCGTCGACCTCGCCCGCGAAGACCAGCGGCGGGAGCGTCGCGATCTCGGCGGAGGCGGCCTCGGCGGCGGCCAGGTCCGGCCAGGTCGGCTGCTGCTTGATCGGCAGGGTGCGCCAGTGGTCGAGGCCCGCGATGACGTCCGGATCCTGCAGGGCGACGGGGTCGATCGACTCGATCAAGGAGGTACCTCGGTGTTCTGGGTCGGTGGCCGGGGCGGCACCCGCGGGCGGGGACCCCGGCTCGGGCTCGGAGTCCTCAGATCCTACCGTCCGCCGCGCGGCGTCCGCGTGCGTGTGACGGGTCGGCTACCGGTCCGCGGCGGTCGCCTCGGGTGCAGCGGCGGCCGGGGTGCGCCGGTCCTTCATGACCTGCTCCCGCGCGCTGGTCGCCCGCTCCTTGACGCTCGTGGCGTAGACGTCGACGTACTCCTGCCGGCTCAGGCCGGCGAGCTCGTGCATGACCTCGTCGGTCACGCTGCGCAGGATGAACCGGTCGGTCTCGAAGCCCGCGAAGCGCGAGAAGTCGAGCGGCTTGCCGAAGACGACGCCGACGCGCTTGGCCTTCGGGATCTTCTGCCCGATCTGCTGCACCTCACGCGTGCCGATCATGGCGACCGGCACGACGGTGACGCGGCCCTCGAGGATCATCCGGGCGATGCCGGTGCGACCGCGGTAGAGCTTGCCGTCCGGGCTGCGGGTCCCCTCCGGGTAGATGCCGAGCTGCTCCCCGCGCGCCAGCACCTGCAGTCCGGTGCGGAGCGACGCCTCGGACGCCTTGCCGCCGGAGCGGTCGATCGGCAGCTGTCCGATGGCGTTGAAGAACGTCTTCGTCGCCCAGCCCTTCAACCCACGACCCGTGAAGTAGTCGCTCTTCGCCAGGAACGAGATGCGACGGTCGAGGACCGCCGGCAGGATGACCGAGTCGATGAACGAGATGTGGTTCGAGGCGAAGATCACCGGCCCCTTGGCGGGGACGTGCTCACGCCCGATGACCCACGGTCGGAAGAGGGTGAGGATGAGCGGGCCGAGCAGGAAGTTCTTGAGCAGCCAGTAGGTCATCGTCGACTCCAGTTCGGGACGCGGGTGCCGTCAGGTGACCCTACGCCGTGCGCGCGTGGATGCGGGCGAGGTCGGCGGCGCCGACCACACCGGCGTCGTTCACGAGCTCGGCGATGACGAAGTCGGGCTCCGGGTGGTAGCCGCGGGCCGGCAGGTTGTTCAGGTACGCCTGCTTGATGGGCTCGAGCAGCCGGTCGCCCGCGCTGGCGACCCCGCCGCCGAAGACGAAGAGCTGCGGGTCGAGCACGGCGGACAGCGACGCGCAGGCCTCGCCGAGGTGCCGACCGAGGCGGCGGAGGGCCGCGAGGGCGCCCGGGTCGTCGGCCAGGATGAGGTCGCCGACGATCGCGCCGTCGAGCTGGCCGCCGTTCTGCTCGCGGGCGTCGGCCAGCGCCGACCCGATGCCGCCGGCGTCGGCGACGTCGTTCGCCATGCGCTGCAGGGCACGTCCGGAGCCGTACTGCTCGATGCACCCGCGGGCGCCGCAGCCGCACGGGAGCCCGTTCGGCACGACGCGCAGGTGGCCGATCTCGCCGCCGGTGCCAAAGCCACCCCGGAACAGTCGGTCCTCGGTGACGATCGCGCCGCCGACCCCGGTGCCGATGGTGAGCATCGTCATGTCGGAGACCAGGCGGCCGGCACCGAAGCGGAACTCGGCCCAGCCGGCCGCGTTCGCGTCGTTGTCGACGGTGATGTGCAGGTCGCCGAGACGCTCCTGCAGCTTCTGGCGCAGGGGCTCGTTCCGCCACCGGATGTTCGGCGTGTAGTAGACGATCGACTGCGAGGCGTCGATGAAGCCCGGCGCGGCGACGCCCACGGCACCCACGTCGTGGGCGGCCCGGAGTCGCGACACCATGGTCACGACGTCGTCGAGCATGGCGTCCGGGTCCGCCGCGTTGGTGGCGACGCGGTCCTCGGCGAGGATCTCGCCGAGCTCCGAGACGACCGCACCAGCGATCTTGGTGCCCCCGATGTCGATTCCGATGGCATGCACGAGCATCGACCCTACCGTCTCCGGGTGGCGCCGCCGAACGCCGGACCGTGCCTGTCGAGGTGCTGCGAACCGCGGCCGTGCCCGGTCGGCGGCCCGAGTCGTCGCCGTAAGCTGGCGGTGTCGCCTCACCGTCGAGGCGTCCTCGTATCGAACCGGCCGACAAGGGAGTCCACCGTGAACGATCAGCGGCAGTCCGCACCCACCTCCGCTCCGGACCGCGGGTCCGCGGCGAGCCTGCTCGCCGACCGGGCGCGACGGACCCCGGACCGACCGATCCTGGCCCAGCGCCACGGCGACACGTGGACGACCGTCACCGCCGCGGAGACCCTCGCCCGGGTCCGCGGCATCGCGAAGGGATTCGTCGCCGCCGGGCTCGCTCCCGGTGCGCACGTGGCGATCCTCTCGCGCACCCGCCTCGAGTGGACCCTCGTCGACTTCGCCGTGTGGACCGCGGGCCTGGTCTCCGTCCCCGTGTACGAGACGAGCTCCCCGGACCAGGTGCGCTGGATCCTCTCGGACTCCGAGACGGTGGCCGTCGTGGTCGAACAGGAGGAGCACGCCCGTCGCGTCGCGTCCGTCGCCCCCGACCTGCCGCACCTCGGACAGCACTGGACGATCGACGGCGGCGGGCTCGACGACCTCGTCCGGCTCGGTGAGACCGTCACCGACGCCGAGCTCGACGCCCGGACGTCGGACGTGCACGGACACGACGACGCCACGATCATCTACACGTCGGGCACCACCGGTCGGCCGAAGGGCTGCGTGCTGCGGCACGACAACTTCACCGCGACGGTCGAGGGGGCGACGGAGGCGATGCCCGAGGTCGTCGCCGACGGTTCGTCGACGCTCCTCTTCATCCCCATGGCCCACGTGTTCGCACGCTTCATCGCCGTCATGTCGATCTCCACCGGCGTGGTCGTGGGGCACGAACCGGACACCCGCGACCTCATGCGGGCGGTGTCGACCTTCCGCCCCACGTTCCTCCTCGCCGTCCCCCGCGTCTTCGAGAAGATCTACAACTCGGCCGAGCAGAAGGCCGACCTCGGCGGGAAGGGCCGGGTCTTCCGGGCCGCGGCGGACGTCGCGGTCGCGCACTCCGAGGCCCTCGCGGCCGGTCGGGTGCCGGTCGGCCTGCGACTGCGCTTCGCGCTCTTCGACCGGCTCGTCTACGCGAAGCTGCGGAACGCGATCGGCGGCCGGGTGACGCATGCCATCAGCGGTTCCGCCCCGTTGTCGCCACGACTGTCGCACTTCTTCCGGTCGATCGGCGTGCACATCCTCGAGGGCTACGGCCTGACCGAGACCACCGCGCCGGCCACGGTGAACCGCGCGCAGGAGCTGCGGATCGGCACGGTCGGGCGCGCGCTGCCCGGTGTCGAGGTCCGGATCGCCGAGGACGGAGAGGTGCTCGTCCGCGGTGTCGACGTCTTCGACCGCTACTGGCACAACGAGGAGGCGACCGCGAAGGCCTTCGTCGACGGCTGGTTCCGCACCGGCGACCTCGGACGGCTCGACGCCGACGGGGTCCTCACGGTGACCGGCCGCGCGAAGGAGCTCATCGTCACGGCGAGCGGCAAGAACGTCGCCCCCGCCCCGATCGAGGACGGCATCCGCGAGCACCCGCTGGTCGGACAGGTCGTCGTGGTGGGCGAGGGCAAGCCGTTCGTCGCGGCGCTCGTGACCCTCGACCGCGAGATGCTGCCCGGCTGGTGCGAGGCCCGCGGGATCGTGCCCGCCCTGACCCCGACCGCCGCCGCCTACGACGAACGCGTCCACGTGGCGGTCCAGGAGGCCGTGGACGCCGCGAACCAGCGGGTGTCGCGGGCCGAGTCGGTCCGCTCGTTCACGATCGTCGACACGGAGCTCACCGAGGCGTCCGGTCACCTGACGCCCAAGCTCACGATCAAGCGTGCCGTCGTGATGCGGGACTTCGCGGCCGACGTCGAGCACATCTACTCGGGGTCGAAGGTGCAGAC
>NZ_CAJCKG010000057.1:0-17632 GCF_903970945.1 Curtobacterium sp. ME26 | reverse complement strand
GTTATCGAACAGTACGATGATTAAAGTTCTCAAACGTGCCATTCTTGTATTCTTTGTTCCAACAGTAGCCGGCATACGCGATTCTCAGGCGTGACTGGAGTTCAGTCGTGTGCCCTCCCGATCTCGTCGGCCGCCACCGGCTCCTTCGGCTCGCCCGTCGGGGTGAGGCCGCGCTCCTGGCGCTTCTTCGAGACCACCAGCGACGCGACCGTCGCGACGGCGATCGTCAGCGCGATGAAGCTGAGCGAGAACCAGATCGGGATCTCCGGCGCCCACTCGATGTGCTCGCCGCCGTTGATGAACGGCAGCTCGTTGACGTGCATGGCGTGGAAGACGAGCTTCACACCGATGAAGGCGAGGATGACCGCCAGGCCCTGCCCGAGGTAGATGAGGCGCTCGAGCAGCCCCGCGATGAGGAAGTACAGCTGGCGCAGGCCCAGGAGCGAGAACGCGTTCGCGGTGAACACGATGAACGCGTCCTGGGTCAGACCGAAGATCGCCGGGATCGAGTCGAGCGCGAAGAGCACGTCGGTGAGGCCGATCGCGACCATGACGAGCAGCATCGGGGTGAAGAGGCGCTTGCCGTCGACCTTCGCGGTCAGCTTGTCGCCGTGGTAGTCGTCCGTGGTCGGGATGACGCGGCGCAGGATGCGGATGAGCCGGGAGTCGCCCTCCTCGGCACCGTGGTCGTTCCCGCTGCGGGCCTGCGACCAGGCGAGCCAGAACAGCAGCGCGCCGAACAGGTAGAAGACCCACGAGAAGTTCTCGATGATCGTGACGCCGAGGGCGATGAAGACACCGCGGGCCACCAGGGCGATCGCGACGCCGACCAGCAGCACCTTCTGCTGGAACTCCTTCGGCACCGCGAAGCTCGACATGATGATCAGGAAGACGAACAGGTTGTCGACCGACAGGGCCTTCTCGGTCAGCCACCCGGCGAAGTACTCACCGCCGGCCTGGCCGCCGCCGAACACCAGGATGCCGACACCGAACAGGATCGCGAGGCCGACGTAGAACGCCGACCAGAACGCGGACTCCTTGATGTGCGGCACGTGCGGCGTCCGCACGTGGGAGTAGAAGTCGAACACCAGCAGCGCGAGGATGCCCGCGATGGTGAGGAGCCAGACGTAGAGGGGAACGTCCATCGGATGTCCTTCAGGTATGGGCGCACGTGGGTACGCCGAGGCCTGAAGGTCTCCTCCGCCGCGTCGACCAGATGGTCCGACACGACCGGCGTCCCGGGTCTGGATCGTCCCAGACCGTACTGACGGGTGCGCCGAAGTGGAGTACTCCCCTTCAGGACCCAAGGGTACCGGGCGCTGCCCGCCCGTGGCGCGCTCTAAGCTGGGAGCATGGCGAGTTCCTGGTCACTGTCCACCCGTCTCCGCGGCCTGTTCCAGCGGAAGACCATCGACGAGACCACGTGGGACGACCTCGAGACCGCGTTGATCGGTGCGGATTTCGGCCCCGACATCGCGGACGAGGTCATCGAGGACCTCCACGCGCGCGTCGACCGCTACGGCACGACCGACCCCGCGGACCTGCAGCGCATGCTCCGCGAGGTCCTCGAGGAACGACTGTCGAAGCTCGACACCACGCTCAAGCTCAGCGCCCGGCCCGCCGTCGTGCTCGTCGTCGGCGTCAACGGCGTGGGCAAGACGACCACGATCGGCAAGTTCGCGAAGTTCCTCCGCACGTACGACCGCACCGTCGTCGTCGGCGCGGCGGACACCTTCCGCGCGGCGGCGGTCGAACAGGTGGCCACGTGGGCGCAGCGCGCCGGCGTCGAGGTCGTCCGGCCGGCGCAGCCCGGGCAGGACCCCGCGTCGGTCGCCTACCAGACCGTCGAGAAGGCGATCCACGACGGCACCGAGATCGTCGTCATCGACACCGCCGGTCGACTCCACACCAAGGCCGGCCTGATGGACGAGCTGACGAAGATCAAGCGGGTGGTCGAGAAGCAGACCGAGATCGCCGAGGTGCTCCTCGTGCTCGACGCCACCACCGGGCAGAACGGCCTCGCGCAGGCGCAGGCGTTCATCGAGGGCGCCGGCGTGACCGGACTCGTCATCACGAAGCTCGACGGCTCCGCCAAGGCCGGGTTCGTGCTCAGCGTGCAGGAGAAGACCGGCATCCCGATCAAGCTCATCGGGCAGGGCGAGGGCATCAACGATCTGACGGGCTTCACGCCGCACGTCTTCGTGCAGAACCTCGTGGGCTGATCGCGCGTACGGTCGGCCCCATGCCCGCACTGCTCGTCATCGCAATCATCGTCGGCCTCGTCCTGCTCTTCAGCGGGATATTCGTCGCCGCCCTGAAGTTCCTGCTGTTCATCGGCATCGTGCTCATCCTGCTGGCAGTCGTCGGCTGGATCGTCCGGAGTGTCCGCAGCCGCGTGTAGGCGCGACCACCTGACGGACGGGAGGCCCGGTACCAGCTGGTACCGGGCCTCCCGTCCGTCAGCACGTCCCCACGCGCCGCACGCGCCTCACACGGCCTGGCGACCCGGCGCCGCGTCGAGCAGGTGAGCCAGGTGCGGCGGCACGGTGCCCCCGCGCGCCACCGTCGCGCGGGCCCACAGGCGCCCCGCCCGGTACGACGACCGGACCAGGGGGCCCGCGAGGACGCCGGCGAACCCGATCCGCTCGGCGACCTCGCGGAGTTCGACGAACTCCTCCGGCGCGACCCAGCGCGCGACCGGCAGGTGCCGGGGCGAGGGCCGGAGGTACTGGGTCAGCGTGACGATGTCCGTCCCGGCGTCGTGCAGCTGCTGCAGGGCGTCCTCCACCTCGTCGCGTTCCTCGCCCATCCCGAGGATGAGGTTGGACTTCGTGACCAGACCGGCGTCGCGACCCTGCGTGATGACGTCGAGCGAGCGCTCGAAGCGGAACGCGGGCCGGATGCGCTTGAAGATGCGCGGGACGGTCTCGACGTTGTGCGCGAACACCTCGGGACGCGCGGCGAAGACCTGCCCGAGCTGGTCGGGTCTACCGTTGAAGTCGGGGACCAGGATCTCGACCCCGGTGCCGGGCGACTGCTCGTGGATCTGCCGGATGGTCTCGGCGTAGAGCCAGGCGCCCCCGTCCTCGAGGTCGTCGCGGGCGACGCCGGTCACGGTGGCGTACTTGAGTCCCATCGACACGACCGAGTCGGCGACGCGGCGGGGTTCGTCGCGGTCGAGGTCCTCGGGCTTGCCGGTGTCGATCTGGCAGAAGTCGCACCGCCGGGTGCACTGTGAACCGCCGATGAGGAAGGTGGCCTCGCGGTCCTCCCAGCACTCGAAGATGTTCGGGCAGCCGGCCTCCTGGCACACGGTGTGGAGCTGCTTGTCGCGGACCAGGCCGGAGAGCTCGCGGAACTCCGGTCCCTGCGTCGCCCGCGTCTTGATCCACGCGGGCTTGACCTCGATGGGCGTCGCGGCGTTGCGGGCCTCGACGCGGAGCATCCGTCGGCCGTCGGGGGCGAGGGTCATGCGGCGACCTCCTGTCGCGTGGTGCTGATGCGGCTGCCGGCGCGCATGCCGTCGACCGCCTGCTGGACCCGCGGACCGACGAGGGCGGCGACCTCGTCGACGGTGACGGGCCTGCCGGCGGCGCGGCTCAGGGTGGTGACGCCCGCGTCGGCGATCCCGCAGGGCACGATCGCCGCGTAGGCGTCGAGCGCGTTCGTGCAGTTGATCGCGATGCCGTGGCTCGTGACACCCTCGGCCACGTGCAGGCCGATCGCGCCGACCTTGTCGAGGTCCGACCCGTCCTCGCCCGGGACCCACGCGCCGCTCCGCCCGGCGACCCGGACGGCGGCCACCCCGACCGCCGCGGCGACGTCGATGACGACCTGCTCGAGGTCGCGCACCCACGCCAGGACGTCGAGCGGCTCCGCCAGCCGGACGATCGGGTAGACGACGAGCTGACCGGGGCCGTGCCACGTGATGCGGCCGCCGCGGTCGACCTCGACCACGGGGGAGCCGTCCGTCGGCAGGTCGGTGGGCTCGGTGCGGCGGCCGGCGGTGTACACCGACGGGTGCTCGCAGAGGACCACGACGCCCGGCGACCGTCCGGCCACCACGTCGGACCGGTACCCGCGCTGCACCGCCACACCCGCCGCGTGGTCGAGCAGGCCGGGCCACCGGATGATCTCGAGTTCTCCCACGAGGAGCACCGTACGGCAGTTCCTGGACGGAGTCCAACAACCGAAGCGAGCGTCTGCAGTGGCCGCGACGGGCTGGACGGTAGGATCGACGGATCATGGCGCAATTCGGCTCACTCTCCGATCGGCTGACCGAGACCTTCCGCAACCTGCGGAGCAAGGGTCGGCTGACCCCGTCCGACGTCGACGGCACCGTCCGCGAGATCCGCCGGGCGCTGCTCGACGCGGACGTCGCGCTCGAGGTCGTCAAGGCCTTCACCGCCTCGGTGCGGGAGCGCGCGCTCTCCGACGAGGTCAACAAGGCACTCAACCCGGCCCAGCAGGTCGTCCAGATCGTCAACGAGGAACTCGTCGGCATCCTCGGCGGCCAGCAGCGACGACTCGAGTTCGCGAAGCGGCCGCCGACGGTCATCATGCTCGCGGGCCTCCAGGGTGCCGGCAAGACGACCCTCGCGGGCAAGCTCGGCAAGTGGCTCAAGAAGGACGGCCACACCCCGATGCTCGTCGCGGCGGACCTCCAGCGTCCGAACGCCGTGCAGCAGCTGCAGGTCGTCGGTGAGCAGGCCGGCGTGCACGTCTTCGCGCCGGAGCCCGGCAACGGCGTCGGCGACCCGGTGAAGGTCGCGAAGAACGCGATCAAGGCCGCGGTCGACCAGCAGTACGACACCGTCATCGTGGACACCGCCGGTCGTCTCGGCGTCGACGCCGAGCTCATGAAGCAGGCGGCGAACATCCGCAAGGCCGTCGACCCGGACGAGGTCCTGTTCGTCATCGACGCGATGATCGGTCAGGACGCCGTGAACACGGCCCGTGCCTTCCAGGAGGGCGTCGACTTCACCGGCGTCGTCCTGTCGAAGCTCGACGGCGACGCCCGCGGTGGTGCGGCCCTGTCGGTCGCCAGCGTGACCGGTCGTCCGATCATGTTCGCGTCCACGGGCGAGGGGCTCGACGACTTCGAGCCGTTCCACCCGGACCGCATGGCGAGCCGCATCCTCGACCTCGGCGACATCCTCTCGCTCATCGAGCAGGCGCAGCAGGCGTTCGACGAGGACGAGGCCCGCAAGGTCGCCGAGAAGATCGCCACCGACTCGTTCACGCTCGACGACTTCCTGGCGCAGATGCAGCAGCTGCGCAAGGCCGGCTCGATCAAGGGCATGCTCGGCATGCTCCCGGGCGCCAAGGGCATGCGGGAGGCGCTCGACAACTTCGACGAGGGCGAGATCGTCCGGACCGAGGCGATCATCCAGTCGATGACGAAGCAGGAGCGTCAGCTCCCCAAGCTCCTCAACGGCTCGCGGCGGCTCCGCATCGCCAGGGGTTCCGGCACGACCGTGACCGAGGTCAACGCCCTCGTGAACCGCTTCGAGCAGGCCGCCAAGATGATGAAGACCGTCGCGCGCGGCGGTGTGCCGCAGATGCCGGGCATGGGCCCCATCCCGGGCATGCACGGCGGCAAGAAGAAGCAGCACCAGGGCGGCGCCAAGAAGAAGAAGGTCGGCAACCCCGCCAAGCGCGCGGCCCTGGCCTCCGGTGCGGCGCCGCAGCCGCAGCAGCAGGCGCCGAGCGGATCGGGCTTCGGCTTCGGTGGCGCTGCTAAGGGCGGGAAGGCGCCGAGCGAGGAAGAGCTCGCCAGCCTGCAGAAGTTCCTGGGCCGCTAGTCGCGACCCCCTGATGGACGAGCCCCTGACGGACGGGAGGCCCGGTACCAGCTGGTACCGGGCCTCCCGTCCGCTCCGTGGTGGCGTCTAGAGCGACTCCCGCAGCTCCGTCACCAGGTGACGGACGACCGCGCGGAGGTCACCACCGTTCTCCTGCGCGACCCGGAGCTGCCGCTGGTAGGACGCGCCGTCGGCGATCATCGTGTCCAGGTGGTGCAGCTCCTGCTGGCAGCCGAGCCGTTCGGCGATCGGGTCGAGGCGTCCGACCAGGTCGTGGACCTCGTCCGTGACCAGGCGTTCGTCGCCGGCGGCGTTCGTGATGATCTCCGCCTCCATGCCGTAGCGCGCCGCGCGCCACTTGTTCTCGCGGATGAACCACGGCTGCATCGACGGCAGGGTCTCGCCGCGGTCGAGGCGGTCGGAGAGCGCGGTGACCAGGCACTGGACGAACGCGGTGACGGCGCCGACCTCGTGCAGGGTCGAGATGCCGTCCGAGACGCGGTTCTCGAGCGTGCCCCAGCCGGGCGACGGGCGGATGTCCCACCGCAGGTCCTTGAAGCCCTCGATCACGCCGGTCCTCGTCAGGTCGTCGACGACCGTCTCGAAGTCGGCCCATCCGGCGACGTCCGGCGGGAGCCCACCGGTCGGCAGCTGCTGGAACATGAGCGCCCGGTTCGACGCGTACCCGGTGTCGGTGCCGCCCCAGAACGGGCTCGACGCGGTGAAGGCCTGCAGGTGCGGCACGTAGGCGAGCATCGCGTTCATGATCGGCACCGCCTTGTCGCGGTCGTCGATCCCGACGTGCACGTGGACACCCCAGATGAGCATCTGCCGACCCCACCAGCGCGTCCGGTCGATGAGCGTCGTGTAGTGCTCGCTGTCCGGGGTGATCTCCTGCTGGTCCCACACCGCGAAGGGGTGCGTGCCAGAGCACATCACCTGCGCGTCGAGGGGCTCGGCCGCGTCGACGACCTCACCGATGATGCCCGCGAGCTCCCGCGTCGCGCCGCCGACCGTGTCGTGCACGCCGGTGACGACCTCGACCGTGTTCGTGAGGAGCTCCTCGGTGACCCGGTCGGGGTCGCCGAGGCGTTCCTGCACGGCGGAGATCACGGCGGGGGCACGGGGCGCGAGGTCGCCGGTGTCGCGGTCGACCAGCGGGAGCTCCCACTCGACGCCGAGGGTCGACGGGCGGGACTCGGTGAAGCGGATGTCCATGCAGCCATCCTGCCCGTCGGGTTGGAGGGTCGGCACAAGGAACTCGGACCGCACCACGTCGTCCGGCAGAGTGGTGTCATGAGCACCGTCGCTTCGACGCCCGTGGTCCCGGACGTGCTCCGGACCGTCGCGTCGCCCTGGACCCTCGGACCGCTGCACCTGCGGAACCGGGTGGTGATGGGGTCGATGCACACCGGGCTCGAGCTGCTCGACGACGGCGGGGCCGCCCTCGCCGCGTTCTACCGCGAGCGCGCGGCCGGGGGCGTCGGCTGCATCGTCACGGGCGGGATCGCGATCAGCGACGAGGCCCGCGGGGGCCCGGACTTCGCGGTGTTCGGCGCCGGGGGAGCGGACGAGCGCTTCCACGTCGCGGTCGAGGCCGTGCACGAGGAGGGCGGGGCCGTCCTCGCGCAGCTGTTCCACGCTGGACGGTACGCACTCGCCAGCGGGATGGTCGACCGGCACGGACGTCCCCAGCGCGTCGTGGCGCCCAGCGCCTTGCCGTGGGCCGCGGCCCGTGGTGTCGTGCCGACGGAGCTGTCGGCGGACGAGGTCGGCCGGACCGTCGAGGACTTCGCCGCCGCCGCCCGGGCGGCCCGGGCGATCGGCTTCGACGGCGTCGAGATCATGGCGTCGGAGGGGTACCTGGTCAACCAGTTCCAGTCGCCGCTGACGAACCTGCGTGACGACGAGTGGGGCGGGGACGCCGTCCGTCGGCGCCGTTTCGCGGTCGAGGTCGTGCGGGCCGTCCGCAGCGCGGTGCCGGACCTCGCCGTCACGATCCGGCTGTCGGGCGCGGACCTCATGCCGGGGTCGACGACCGAGGACGAGGTCGACGCCCTCGTGCACGACCTGCTGCCGCTCGGCCTCGACGGCATCTCGGTCGGGATCGGGTGGCACGAGTCGCGCACGCCGACCGTGCAGGCGGCGGTGCCGCACGGGGCGTGGCTCGCGTACGCCGCCCGGGTCGCCCGGGTCGTGCGGGCGTCGGACCACCCGGCGGTCCGGGTGATCGCGTCGAACCGGATGACGGACCTGCGCGACGGCGAGGCCGTGCTCGGCGACGGGCTCCTCGACGCGGTGGCCCTGGCCCGGCCGTTCCTCGCCGACCCCGACCTGGTGCGGCGCTCGCTCGACGGCCGCTTCGACCTCGTCAACACCTGCATCGGCTGCAACCAGGCCTGCCTCGACCGCTCGATCGTCGGTGCGCCGGTCTCCTGCCTGGTGAACCCGCGTGCCGGTCGCGAGCTGGCGTTCCCCGCCCGTCCGACGACCGCGCCGAAGCGGGTCGACGTGGTGGGCGGTGGTCCCGCGGGGCTCGCGGCCGCCGTGGACGCCGCACGCCGTGGACACCGCGTCACCCTGTGGGAGGCCGACCGCGCCCTCGGCGGGCAGTTCGCCCTCGCCGCGGCGATCCCGGGCAAGGAGGACTACGCCGCCACCGTCCGTGCCGCACGGGCCGAGCTCGACGACCGCGGTGCCACGGTCCACCTCGGACGGCCGGCCACGACCACGGACCTGCTCGGCAGCGACGCCGTCGTGCTCGCCCCCGGTGTGGTCCCGCGCGTGGTCGACCTGCCGGGCGCGGACCTGCCGCACGTGGTGTCGTACGAGACGGCGCTCCGCGACGGCGTCCCACCGGGCACCGTCGCGATCGTCGGCGGGGGAGGCATCGGCGTCGACACCGCGGCGTTCCTGGTGGAGTCGGCCGACGAGGTCGTCCGCGCCGCGGCGTTCGCCGAGCGGTGGGACGTCGACGTCGCCGCGGACGTCATCGGCGACGTGCCGCAGCGGCTGCCGACGTCGGACCGGCGGCTCCGACCCGGGCACCAGGTGACGGTGCTCCGCCGGTCGGGCCGGTTCGGGCAGGGCGTGGGCATCACCTCGCGGTGGGTCGCGGTCGGGCGGCTGCGGGACGCCGGGGTGCGGATGGTCGGCGGCGTGCAGGAGTACCTCCGGATCGAACCGGGCGCGCTCTGGATCCGCGACGAGGACGGGCGCGAGCGGGCGGTCCCGGCCGACCACGTGGTGGTGTGCGCCGGCCAGGAGCGGGCGTCCGGACCGGACACCGACGGCGTCGACGGCCTGGTGGGGGCGCTCCGGGCGGCGGGTGTCGCGCACGAGGTGGTCGGCGGCGCCCGGGACGCCCGGAGCGTCGACGCGGTGCGGGCGACGAGCGAGGCGCTCGAGGCCGTCCGACGCCTCGCGCCGTGACTCGATGGTGCACCGGCGCGTCCTGACTCGCTTCTCGGCGGGAAACCTGCAAGAATGAACGGTCGAATCGCGTCTGCTCGACCCTCTATCCAGCAGGTCGCGACTCCCTTCGAGCTTCCACCGCGCGTGCCCCCACGCCCGCGGTTCCGGTTCAACCACAACAACACGCAACAGGAGTAATTGTGGCTGTCAAGATCCGTCTCAAGCGCCTCGGCAAGATCCGTGCGCCCTACTACCGCATCGTCGTCGCCGACTCGCGCACCAAGCGCGACGGTCGTGTGATCGAGGAGATCGGTCAGTACCACCCGACCGAGGAGCCCTCGGTCATCAAGATCGAGTCCGAGCGTGCGCTCTACTGGCTCGGCGTCGGCGCGCAGCCGACCGAGCAGGTCGCGGCGCTCCTCAAGCTCACCGGCGACTGGGGCAAGTTCAAGGGCGAGGGCAACACCGAGTCCACCGTCAAGGTCGCCGAGCCGAAGCAGGCCTTCGTCGCGGACACCGCCAAGAAGGCCGTCCTCAAGCCGAAGTCGGAGAAGACGGCCCCCGCCGCCGCTCCGGCCGAGTCGGCCGACGACGCCGCCGAGACGACCGAGGCCTGATTCCTTGCTCGACTCTGCGCTGACGCACCTCGTCAAGGGGATCGTCGATCACCCGGACGACGTCCGCGTCGCCAGTTCCACCTCTGCGCGTGGCGAGGTCCTCGAGGTGCGTGTGCACCCCGAGGACCTCGGTCGCGTGATCGGTCGCGCCGGACGGACCGCGAAGGCGCTCCGCACCCTCGTCTCGGCTCTCGCCGACGGCAAGCGGGTGCGGGTCGACGTGGTCGACACCGATTCCTAGGGAGACGACCCAGCTCCGGGTGGGTCGAATCACGAAGGCGCACGGGCTCAAGGGCGGCATCAAGCTCGAGCTCTACACCGACGACCCGGATCGTCGGTTCACGCCGGGGGCCGAGTTCACGCTCCAGGTCCCCGCGGACTCCCCGTGGTCGGGCAAGACCCTGACCATCGACGAGCTCCGCTGGTACAACGGCCACCCGGTCGCCTTCTTCGAGGGCGTCGCGGACCGCACCGCTGCCGAGTCCCTCGCGCGGGCGATCCTCTGGGTCGAGCAGGACGCCGACGCCGAGACCGGTGAGGACGACGCCTGGTACGACCACCAGCTCGTCGGGCTCCGGGTCCTCCGCGACGGCGTCGAGGTCGGCACCGTCGCACGGGTCGACCACCTGCCGGCGCAGGACCTGCTGGCCGTCGACACCCCCGACCGCGGCGAGGTGCTCGTGCCGTTCGTCTCGGCGATCGTGCCGTCGGTCGACATCGAGGCCGGCACGGTCACGGTCACGCCGCCGACCGGCCTGTTCGAGGACCCCGAGGACACCTCGCGGCCCGAGACGATCTCCTAGGCCGCCGTGCGCATCGACATCGTCACGATCTTCCCGGAGTTCTTCTCCGTCCTCGACGTCTCCCTGCTCGGGAAGGCCCGCGTGGACGGGCTGCTCGACGTGCACGTGCACGACCTGCGCTCGTGGACGACGGACCGGCACCGGACCGTCGACGACACCCCGTACGGCGGTGGCGCCGGCATGGTCATGAAGCCGGAGCCGTGGGCACAGGCGCTGTGGGCGGTCCTCCGCGAGGACGGCTCGTCGACCCTGGTCGTCCCGACGCCTGCCGGTCGGCCGTTCACGCAGGCGATCGCGCGGTCCCTCGCCGCGGACACCGACCACCTCGTGTTCGCCTGCGGGCGGTACGAGGGCATCGACGCCCGCGTGTTCGAGTGGGCGGCGTCCCGGTGCTCGGTCGTCGAGCTCTCGCTCGGCGACTACGTGCTGAACGGCGGCGAGGTCGCCGCGATGGCGATGATCGAGGCCGTCGGACGACTGGTGCCCGGCGTCGTCGGCAACCCCGAGTCGCTCGTCGAGGAGTCGCACGAGGACGGCCTGCTCGAGTACCCCTCGTACACGAAGCCGGCGGTCTGGCGTGACCTCGAGGTGCCGGACGTGCTGCTCAGCGGGCACCACGCCCGGGTCGCCGCGTGGCGGCACGAGCAGCAGGTGGAGCGGACGCGACGCGTCCGCCCGGACCTGCTGCCCGACGACACCGCGCGCTGACCCGACGACGGGGCGGACGGGAGGCGCGGTACCAGCCGGTACCGCGCCTCCCGTCCGTCAGTCCGTCACCTCGGCGCGCTGGGCGCGACGCAGGGTCAGGACCTCCGGACCGGCATCGGTGACGGCGACCGTGTGCTCGACGTGCGCGGCGCGCGAGCCGTCGACGCTCTTGAGCGTCCAGCCGTCCTCGTCCTGCACCAGCTCGTCGGTGCCCTGCATGAGCCACGGCTCGATCGCGACGACGAGTCCGGGACGGAGCTTCAGGCCACGGCCGGGGCGGCCGTCGTTCGGCACGTGCGGCTCGCCGTGCATCGTGCGCCCGACGCCGTGCCCGCCGAACTGCGTGTTCACCGCGAACCCGGCGTCCTTCGCGACGCGGCCGATGGCGTACGAGACGTCACCGAGCTTGTTGCCCGGGCGGAACTGCTCGATGCCGGCGGCCAGGGCGCGCTCGACGGTCGTGATGAGCTGCTGGTCCTCGTCGCGGGGCGTACCGACCTGCACGGTGACGGCGGAGTCCGCGACCCAGCCGTCCACGCTCGCGGCGAAGTCGAGGCTGACGAGGTCGCCGTCCACGAGCACGCGGTCGTGGGGGAGTCCGTGCAGTGCGGCGTCGTTGACCGACGTGCAGAGGTTCCTGCCGAAGGGCGAGTTGCCGAAGGACGGGTGGTAGTCGACGTAGCAGCTCACCGCACCCCGGTCGGCGATCATGCGGGCGGCGACGCGGTCGAGGTCGAGCAGGTTCACGCCCACGTCGACGGTCTCGAGCAGTTCGTCGAGCACGTCGGCGACGAACCGACCGGCGGCGCGCAGGCCCTCCAGTTCGGCGGGGGTGCGGAGTTCGATCATGCTCCCATCCTGCACCGGTTGGCGGGGACCGCCGTCCTGTGGCAGGATGGGTGGCTGTGCCCTGGCTGGACTCTGCCACGGGGGAGTCGCCGATTCCGGGTACACCACTTCCTTCCACCACCGATCCGCGGCGACCCGTGCGCGTCCGCAGAGAGTGAACGACCATGCAGCTCCTCGACCACGTCGACGCAGCGTCCCTGCGCACCGACGTCCCGGACTTCCGTCCCGGCGACACCATCAAGGTGCACGTCAACATCATCGAAGGCACGCGCTCGCGTGTCCAGGTCTTCCAGGGCGTCGTCATCGCGCGCCAGGGTCACGGCCTCGGCGAGACCTTCAAGGTCCGCAAGGTGAGCTTCCAGGTCGGCGTCGAGCGCTGGTTCCCGGTGCACTCCCCGATCATCGACCACATCGAGGTCGTCACCCGCGGTGACGTCCGCCGCGCGAAGCTGTACTACCTGCGCGAGCTGCGCGGCAAGGCGGCCCGCCGCAAGATCAAGGAGAAGCGCGACGCCTGATCGCCTTCACAGTGAGCGCCCGCGAGCCGGGTGCCGCTGGACGCCCCTCGTCGATGTACGGTTGTGCATCGACGGGGGGCTTTCCCGTCGTGCGCGCCGTCCAGGCGCGAACGGTCTGCACGCTCGTCGAGCGTGAGTGGGAACCTGCACGCTCCTCGAGCGTGGGTGTGAACGAGAGCTGGGATGACGGACACGACGCAAGGATCGGGGCGCCGCCCGCAGACCGAGAAGAAGGGCAACGGCGTCCTGACGTTCCTGCGGGACCTCGTCATCATCTTCCTCGCCGCGCTGCTCGTCTCGTTCCTCGTGAAGACGTTCCTGATCCGGTCGTTCTACATCCCGTCGGCGTCCATGGAGGACACGCTCCAGATCAACGACCGGGTGATCGTCAACGAACTCGTGCCGGACGTCGTGTCGCTCAAGCGCGGGGACGTCGTCGTCTTCAAGGACCCGGGCGGCTGGCTCACCGGCACCGAGGTGCCGAGCGTGGCGCCGACGACGCAGCCGGCGAAGGCGATCGACTTCCTGCTCACCCAGGTCGGGCTCGGGACCGGTGACAGCGACGACCACCTCATCAAGCGGGTGATCGGCCTGCCGGGCGACAAGGTGACCTGCTGCAACGACCTCGGGCAGATGTCGGTGAACGGCGTGCCGCTCAAGGAGCCGTACACGCTGCTGCCGAGCGGGGCGCCGGCGTCTGCCGACCCGTTCTCGGTCACCGTCCCCGAGGGCACCATCTGGGTGATGGGCGACAACCGCAACGACTCGAAGGACTCCCGCTACAACCGCGACACCCCGTCGAAGGGCTTCGTGCCGCTGTCCGACGTCACCGGTCGCGCCTTCGTCATCTCGTGGCCGATGAGCCGCTGGACCTGGCTCGACGACCACCCCGAGGTCTTCGCGGGCGTGGAGGAGAAGGACGAGTGACCGCCGTCCGGCCGTCGCTCCGTGTCGAGAAGCGGTTGCTCGGCGCCGGTCGTGTGACGGTCATCGGCATGGACGAGGTCGGCCGCGGGGCGATCGCGGGCCCGGTCGCGGTCGGTGTCGCCGCCGTGACGATCGACGTCGGCCGCGTGCCTCAGGGGCTCGCCGACTCGAAGCTCCTGTCCGCGCCCCGGCGCACCGAGCTGGTGCCCGTGGTGCGACGGTGGGCGCGCACGGCCGTCGGGATGACCGCCGCCGAGGTCGTCGACCAGCAGGGGATCGTCCCCGCGTTGGGACAGGCCGGCGCGGCAGCCCTCGGCGAACTGGTGCGTGACGGACTGTCGCTCGACGGTGCCGTCGTCGTGCTCGACGGGTCCTCCGACTGGCTCTCCCGCGCGCTGCCGCCGGGTCTCGCCCCCACGGACGGGCCGCTCGAGGTCGTCGTCCGCGTCAAGGCGGACCGCGACTGCGCGTCGGTCGCCGCGGCGTCGGTCGTGGCGAAGGTCGAGCGGGACGCCCTGATGGTGGCCGCCCACGACGACGCCCCGCACTACGCCTGGGCGTCGAACAAGGGGTACGGGTCGACGGCCCACTACGACGGCATCCGGGCCGTCGGAGCGCACGCGCTGCACCGCAAGAGCTGGCTGCACCAGGCGTCGGCCGTGGCCCTCGACGGCTTCGACCTGCTCTCCGCCGTCGGCTGAGACCGCGTCGTCCATCGTCGGTCCGGTCGCCGTAGACTGTGCGGGCGATGGATGACGACGAATTCGACGACTACGACCGCGAGGTCGAACTTGCCCTGTACCGCGAGTACCGCGACGTCGTGTCGCAGTTCCGGTACGTGGTCGAGACCGAGCGGCGGTTCTACCTGGCGAACGAGGTCGACCTCGTGCGCCGTGACACCGAGCACGACTTCTACTTCGAACTGACGATGAACGACGTGTGGGTCTGGGACGTCTACCGTTCCGACCGTTTCGTGAAGTCCGTCCGTGTGCTCACCTTCAAGGACGTGAACGTCGAGGAACTCACCTCGCGGGAACTCGAACTCCCGAAGGAACTCGCGCTCGACGAGTGATCTTCGACTTCGTGTCGGGAATTGCGACGCGAGGTCATTCCGGTGACATTCCTGCAATTGTCGCGCTACGGTGGTGGAGATCCCCACCCCTCGACCCAGGAGCACGACATGGCACAGAAGGTCACCGTCCAGCTCGTCGACGACCTCGACGACTCGCCCATCACCGCCGGTGAAGGCCGGACCGTCGAATTCGCATTCGACGGTTCCAACTACGAGATCGACCTGTCCGACGACAACGTGGACAAGTTCCGCGAGGCGATCTCCGACTACGTCGCCGCAGCACGCAAGGTCTCCGGCCGCCGTTCCGGTGGGAGCGCCGGTTCCGCGCCGAAGTCCGCCCCGAAGCGCGGCAACTCCGAGGAACTCGCCAAGATCCGCGACTGGGCGAAGGAGAACGGGTACGAGGTCTCGAGCCGCGGCCGTATCTCCACGCAGGTGCAGGAAGCATACGCAGCCGCACACTGACGCTGCCGTTCCAGGACCCCGGGTGATCGTGGATCGCCCGGGGTCCTGTCATTCCTGCACAGCAATTCCATGACATGTGCTCTTCCACAGTCTGTGTTCTCCACCGGCGGTGGAACGCCTCGTTCGGTGATCGTCGTGTTCGGAGGCGACGACATGGAACGACGAACACTCGGCAGGTACGGCGAAGACCGCGCCGTGGAATGGTTGACCGCGCAGGGGTACCGGGTGGTGCAACGCAATTGGCGGTGTGCACGGGGTGAGATCGACGTCGTGGCCTGGCAGGACGACACACTCGTCTTCGTCGAGGTGAAGACGCGGGCCGGCACGACGACCGGTCACCCGTTGGAGGCGATCACGCCCGCGAAGGCCGCCCGGCTGCGTCGGCTGGTGCCGATGTGGTTCGCCGCGCACCCCGGGGTGCACGCACGGGCGATCCGCGTGGACGCGGTCGCGGTGCACGTCGACGGCGACCGGTGCGGGTTCGAGCACGTGGCGGGTGTCCTGTGAGCGGCATCGGTCGGTCCGCCGCGGTCGCGCTGCTCGGGGTGACCGGGCGGCGGATCGAGGTCGAGGCGCACCTCACGAGCCAGCTGCCGGCCTTCAGCATCATCGGCCTGCCGGACACGTCGTTGGGCGAGGCCCGCGAGCGGGTCCGGGCGGCCGCGGCGAACGCAGGAGCCCCGCTGCCCGCACGGCGCATCACGGTCAACCTGACCCCGGCGGCCGTCCCGAAGCGGGGGTCCGGGTTCGACCTCGCGATCGCCATGGCCGTCCTGGCCGGGGCGGACGTCGCGCCACACGTCGACGAGCGGGTGGTGTACATCGGCGAGCTCGGGCTCGACGGGCGGCTCCGTCCCGTCCCGGGGGTGGTCCCGATGCTCCTCACGGCGCGGGACGCCGGGGTCGACCGGGTGGTGCTGCCCACCGGCAACGCCGACGAGGCCCGGTTCGTCCGCGGGGTCGACGTCCACCCCGTCGACTCGCTCCGCGCCGCGGCCATCGACGCCGGGGCGCTGCTGCCACCGGTCGAGGTCGAGCCGGTCCTCGTCCCGCCGGCCCTGCCCGAGCGGTCGCCCGTCGCCGAACTGGCTGACGTCGTCGGGAACCCCGTCGGCGTGCGTGCCCTCGTCACCGCGGCGGCCGGTGGGCACCACGCACTGTTCGTGGGACCACCCGGAGCGGGGAAGACCATGCTCGCGGAGCGGCTGCCCGGACTGCTGCCGGACCTCGACGACGAGGCCGCGCTCGAGGTCGCGGCGGTGCGTTCGGTCGCCGGGCACGGAGCGGCGTCCTGGACCACCCGCCCGCCGTGGGAGGCCCCGCACCACTCCGCCTCCGCGGTGTCGCTGATCGGCGGCGGGTCCGGCACGGTACGACCGGGTGCGGTGTCCCGTGCGACGCGGGGCGTGCTGTTCCTCGACGAGGCGCCGGAGTTCCCGCGCGCGGTGCTCGACGCACTCCGGCAGCCGCTCGAGTCCGGGCGGATCACCGTGCACCGGGCAGCGGGTGCGGCCGAGTTCCCCGCGCGCTGCCAGGTCGTGCTCGCCGCGAACCCGTGTCCGTGCGGGAACGCCGGGTCGGCGCAGCAGCCGTGCGAGTGCCCGCCGGCGGCCGTGCGGCGGTACCTCGGTCGGATGTCCGGGCCGCTCCTCGACCGGATGGATGTGCGCGTCCGGGTCCCGCGGGTCACGACCGGGCTGATCCGCGGTGCGGACGGCGCCACCCCGACGACCGCCGAGGCCATGCAGGCCGTCGCGGCCGCCCGGGCCGTGATGCGCGACCGGCTCGCCGGGACGGGCTGGACCCGCAACGCCGAGGTCTCCGGGGCGTGGCTCCGCGGTCCCGGTCGTGCGGTCCCCGGAGCCACCGCGGTCCTCGACCACGCGCTCGACCTGGGGACGCTGACGATGCGGGGGTGGGACCGCGCGATGCGCGTGGCCTGGACCCTCGCGGACCTCCAGGGCGCGGACCGGCCGGACGACCGGCACGTCCGCGACGCCCTCGCGCTCCGGAGTGCGCTGTGAACGGCGGCGTCGACCTGCTCGCGGCCGTCCGCACCCTGCTCGGGCCGGTCGGCGGTGGTCCCACCGATGTGGTCGAGCCGGTCGAGGCCGCCGCGCGGGTGGCGTGGTCGGCCGTGGTCGAGCCCGGGGATGCGGTCGCCGGTGCGCTCGTGCAGGGACTCGGGGCGGAACGTGCCCTGGCGTCCGTCCGGGCGGCGGAGGACGACGGTCCGCTCGCCCTGGTCGAGGAGTGCGCGGACGCCGGGGTCCCCGGCGCGGAGGACCCGGTGGCGTTCCTCGGCACCGTGGGCTCGGCGCTCGAGCGGTGGGGACCGCGGCTGGCCCGCTGCGACGTGTCCGCGGTCGTCGCGGCGGCCGTGACGACCGGCGCGCGGTTGCTCGTCCCCGGGTCGGCCGCGTGGCCGGCAGGGGTGGACGACCTCGGACCTCAC
>NZ_CAJCKG010000056.1:0-17649 GCF_903970945.1 Curtobacterium sp. ME26 | reverse complement strand
GTCGCCGATCCTCGAGCGGCTCACCGCCGAGTACGACGGCCGCGTGGTGCTCGCCAAGGTCGACGCCGACACGAACCCGCAGCTGGTGCAGGCCTTCCAGGCACAGTCGATCCCGACCGTCGCCGCGGTCATCGGCGGCCGGCCGCTCGGCCTGTTCGTGGGCGCACTGCCCGAGGCCGAGGTGCGCGACGTGTTCGAGCAGGTCGTCGCCGCCGCCGAGCAGAACGGCGTCACGGGCCGCGTGACGGTCGACGGCGCGTCCGCCGCCGAGCCCGCGGGTGAGCCCGAGCCCGAGCCGCTGCCGCCGCACCACCAGGCCGCGTACGACGCGATCGAACGGGGCGACTACGCCGCCGCGGTCCAGGAGTACCGGACCGCGATCGCGCAGGACCCGAACGACCAGATGGCCGTCGCGGGGCTCGCGCAGGTGTCGCTGCTCGCCCGGCTCGACGGCCGGACCGCCGACGAGCTCCGGAGCGCGGCCGCGTCGGCGCCCCAGGACGTCGAGGCCCAGATGGCCGTCGCCGACCTCGACGTCAGCGGCGGGCACGTCGAGGACGCCTTCGGGCGGCTGCTCGACCTCGTGCCGACGGTGTTCGGTGCGGAGCGCGAGGCACTGCGCGTGCGGCTCGTCGAGTACTTCGAGCTGATCGGTGTCGACGACCCCCGGGTCGCCGTCGCGCGGCGACGGTTGGCGAGCGCGCTGTACTGACGCGAGCGGCCATCGCGCGACGCGACCATGTGACGGACGGGAGGCCCGGTGCCAGCTGGCACCGGGCCTCCCGTCCGTCGTGTGGTGGGTCGGTCCTGTGGGGCGTCAGTCCGTGAGCCGCAGCCAGACCGCGCCGAGCGGCGGCACGACGAGGTGCGCCGAGGCCGGTCGGCCGGCCCACGGCGTCTCCTCGGCGGTGACGGAACCGAGGTTGCCGACACCGGAGCCGCCGTACTCGGTGGCGTCGGTGTTGAGCACCTCGACCCACTCGCCGGCGGTCGGCAGACCGAAGCGCCGCTCGACCGGTACGCCGGAGAAGTTGACGAACACCGCGAGCCGCTCGTCACCGGCCTTCCGCAGGAACCCGATCGTCGAGTGCGGCGCGTCCCCGCCCTCGATCCACTCGAAGCCGTCGGCGGTGGCGTCGTGCGTCCACAGCGCCGGCGTCTCCCGGTAGACCCGGTTGAGCTCGGCGACCAGCCGCTGGACGCCGTTGTGTCCCGGGTCGTCCGCCTGCCACCAGTCCAGCCCGCGCTCCTCGGACCACTCGGCGACCTGCGCGAACTCCTGGCCCATGAAGAGGAGCTGCTTGCCGGGGTGCGCCCACATGAAGGACAGGTACGCGCGGACGTTCGCGAGCTTCTGCCACTCGTCGCCCGGCATCTTGCCGTAGAGGGAGCCCTTGCCGTGCACGACCTCGTCGTGGCTGATCGGCAGGGTGAACTGCTCGCTGAACGCGTAGACGAACGAGAAGGTCAGTTCGTCGTGGTGGTACGCGCGGTACGCCGGGTCGCGCTGCACGTACTCGAGCGAGTCGTGCATCCAGCCCATGTTCCACTTCTGCCCGAAGCCGAGGCCGCCGGCACTCGTCGGCTGGGTGACGCCCGGCCACGACGTGCTCTCCTCGGCGATCATGACGATGCCGGGGTAGCGCTTGTACGCGGTGGCGTTCGTCTCCTGCAGGAAGGAGATCGCCTCGAGGTTCTCGCGACCGCCGTGGATGTTCGGCAGCCACTCGGTGCGCGAGTAGTCGAGGTAGAGGATCGAGGCGACGGCGTCGACACGGAGCCCGTCGATGTGGAACTCCTCCATCCAGTACAGCGCGTTCGCGACGAGGAAGTTCCGCACCTGCGGCTGCCCGAAGTCGAACACGTAGGTGCCCCAGTCGAGCTGCTCGCCGCGTCGGGGGTCCGGGTGCTCGAACAGGGCGTGGCCGTCGAACTTCGCCAGCGCCCACTCGTCCTTGGGGAAGTGCCCGGGGACCCAGTCCATGATCACGCCGATGCCGGCGGAGTGCAGCCGGTCGATCAGGTACCGGAGGTCGTCGGGCGAGCCGAACCGGGCCGTCGGCGCGTAGTAGCCCGTGACCTGGTAGCCCCAGGACCCGCCGAAGGGGTGCTCGGACAGCGGCAGGAACTCGACGTGCGTGAAGCCGAGGTACTGCACGTGCCCGATCAGCTGGTCGGCGACCTCGCGGTACGAGAGCCCCGGGCGCCACGAACCGAGGTGCACCTCGTAGACGCTCATCGGCTTGTCGTGCGTGGTCGTCGCCGCGCGCTGTTCCATCCAGGCGCGGTCGCCCTCGGACCACTCGTACCGGGAGTCGGTGATCACCGAGGCGGTGAGCGGCGGGACCTCGGTGCGGCGCGCGAACGGGTCCGCGCGCTCGACCCAGCCGCCGTCGGTGAGGATCTGGAACTTGTACCGCTGCCCCTCGAGGGCACCGGGCCAGAACAGCTCCCAGACGCCGAGGTCGTTCAGGCGTCGCATCGCGGTGGTGCGGCCCTCCCAACCCTCGAAGTCGCCGATGACGCGGACGGCCGTGGCGCGCGGCGCCCAGACCGTGAACGCGACGCCGTCGACGCCGTCGACCGTGCGCACGTGGGCGCCGAGGTGCTGCCAGAGCTGCTCGTCACGGCCCTCGCCGAAGAGGTGCAGGTCGAGCTCGCCGATCGTGGGCGGGAAGCGGTAGGCGTCGTCCGTGGTCCAGGTCGCGTCGTCCGCGTCCGACGCGTCGTCGAGGTCGTAGTCCGCCTCGACGCGGTAGCGCCCGAGCGTGTCGGCCGTGGCACCGGCCCAGAGGCCGTCGCCCTCGGACTCGAGGTCGATGTCGTCGCCCTCCGGGCGGACCAGGCGCACCGCGGTGGCGAGGTGTCGGACCACGCGCACGCTGGTGCCGCCGTCGACGGGGTGCGGGCCGAGGACGTCGTGCGGCTGGGACCAGCGGCCCTCGGCGACCTGTCGCCGGAGCCACTCCTCGACCGGGGCCGGACGGGGCGCGCCGGCCGGGACCGGTGCGGCGCCGGCGGCGGGGGCCGAGTCCGCGGGAGCCGCGGCCGGCGCGTCGGGCGCGCCCTCGACCAGTTCGGCAGCCGTCGGGACGAAGTGGCGGCCGCCCTCGGACAGCGGCGCGTCGGCACCGTCGTCGGCGGACGTCTGTGCACTGGGGGACGGGGTCGGGGTGGCGTCGGGGGTCGTCGCCACGTGGGCACCGGTGCCGGTCCCGCTCGTCGGAGCCCCGTTCGACTCCGGGCGCTCCCCACCGGCGAGGGTGGCCGACTCCTCGACCCCGCGGTCCGGGGTCTCCGGAGCGGCCGGAGCGGCGCCGGGCAGGTCCTCGCCCGGCGCGGAGGCCCGCGGTTCGTACCGCGGTCCCGCCTCGTCGTTCGCGGGCACCGCACCGGGCGCCCGCACCCGGGTGACGGGCGGCGGGGGCGGCGGCACCGGCGGGACGCTCGGTCCCTGTCCGCGGGCGGGGGTGGCGGGGTTCGGTCGGTCGGAGCCCATCGGCGGGTTCCCCTTCGGGTCGCGGTCGGTCATCGGTGGGGTCCCTCCACGACGAGCAGGTGCACGGGTTCCTGGAACGCGTCGAGCCGGACGTAGTTGGACGAACCCCAGACCCAGCGCTCGCCGGTCACGACGTCGCGGACGTCGAAGGCCTGCTCCGTCGGCAGCCCGAGGGCGGCGAGGTCGAGGTGGACCGTGGTCTCGCGCGCCGAGTGCGGGTCGACGTTCGCCACGACGATGACGGTGTCGTCACGGCCGGAGCGGGTGAAGGCGCCCGGCAGGTGCTTCGAGTAGACGACGATCGCCGGGTCCTCGGCGTGGTGCACGTGGAGGTTGCGCAGCTGGCGGAGCGCGGGGTGCGCCTGCCGGAAGCGGTTGAGCATCGTGACGTACGGCGCGAGGCTCGCGCCCTCGGCCTCGGCCAGCGCGAAGTCACGCGGCTTGTACTCGTACTTCTCGTTGTCGATGTTCTCCTCGGAGCCCGGTCGGGCGACGTCCTCGAAGAGCTCGTAACCGGCGTACATGCCCCACGTCGGAGCGCCGGTCGCGGCGAGCGCGGCGCGCACCTTGTAGCCGGCGCGACCGCCGAACTGCAGGTACTCGGTGAGGATGTCCGGGGTGTTCACGAACAGGTTCGGGCGGAGGTAGGCGCTCGTCTCGTGGCTGAGCTCGGAGAAGTACTCCTCGATCTCCTCCTTCGTGTTCCGCCACGTGAAGTACGTGTAGGACTGCTGGAACCCGGCCTCGGCGAGCGCCCGCATCATCGCCGGACGGGTGAACGCCTCGGCCAGGAACACGGTGTCCGGGTGCTCGTCGCGGACCTCGCGGATGACCCGCTCCCAGAACCAGAGCGGCTTCGTGTGCGGGTTGTCGACGCGGAAGATGCGGATCCCGAACGCGATCCAGTGGCGCAGGACCCGGTGGACCTCGGCGACGATGCCGTCCGGGTCGGAGTCGAACTGGATCGGGTAGATGTCCTGGTACCGCTTCGGCGGGTTCTCGGCGGTCGCGATCGATCCGTCGGCGCGGACCGTGAACCACTCCGGGTGCTGCTGCACCCACGGGTGGTCCGGGGAGCACTGGAGGGCGAAGTCGAGCGCGACCTCCATCCCGGTGTTCTTCGCCGTCTCGACGAACTCGCGGAAGTCCTCCTCGGTCCCGAGGTCCGGGTGGATGGCGTCGTGACCGCCCTCGGGTGCACCGATTGCCCAGGGGCTGCCGGGGTCGTCCGGTCCCGGGGTCAGGGTGTTGTTCGGCCCCTTGCGGGCCGTCGTGCCGATCGGGTGGATCGGCGGCAGGTAGACCACGTCGAAGCCCATGCGTGCCACGGCCGGCAGGCGACGGGCGGCGGTGCGGAAGTCCCCGCTCTTCCAGGTCCCGTCGGCGTTCTTCTTCGCGCCCTCGCTGCGGGGGAAGAACTCGTACCAGGCGCCGACGCCGGCGCGCTGGCGCTCGACGTCGAGCAGCTGCACGGGGGAGTGGGTGCGGAGGGAGGTGAGCGGGGAGTCCTCGACCTCACCGGTGATGCGCGGGTCGTCGACGGCAGCCAGACGGTCCGCGGGCTCGAGCGCGGTGTCCCGGAGCCGTTCGGCCGCCCGGACGGCGGCGGTGGAGTCGGTCTCCTCGGCGAGACGGTCGAGCAGGACGGCCCCGTCGAGGAGCGTCGCCTCGGTGTCGACGCCGGCAGCGATCTTGAGTCGCGCGGCGTGCAGCCAGGTCGCCCAGTCGTCGGAGAAGGACTCGACGTGCCAGGTCCAGACGCCGACGTGGTCGACCTGCACGGTCGCCTCGTACCGGTCGGTGCCGGGCGCGCCGAGGAGCATCGGCACCGTGCGGGTACCGCCGTCGGGGCGTTCGAGCACGAGGTCGGCGCCGATGATCCCGTGGCCCTCGCGGAAGACGGTCGCGCCGAACGTGATCACCTCGCCGTCGAACGCCTTGCCCGGGAACCCGTTCGGGGTCGTCGGAGCGAGCTGGGTGATCGGGATGCGTCCGATCTTCGGTCGGCGGGGTCGGTCTGCGGTGGCCACGGAGCCGACGCTACCCGGCTGGCGGGTCCACGTTCCCCGGATCGCGTCCGCGGTGCGCGGTCGGGCGCGCCGGGGAGCCCGTGCGGGGGAGACGAGCACGGCGTGAGACGTCTGCGCGGTGAGCGCCCTACGCGACCTCGAACAGGTGGATGCCCGGCCCGTACGCGGTGAAGACCTGTCCGCCCGGCCGGAGCCGCTCGTGGTCGCGGTGCTTCTCGCTCGACCACGCCAGCCGGTACCCGCTCACGTCCTCACGCGCCGGCAGGGTGAGGTCGCGCGTCCGGCCGCTGCCGTGCACGACGACGAGCACCCGGTCGACGGGCCCGTGCGCCCCGTCCGGTGCCGGTGCCGGTGTGGACTCGGCGAAGTACTGGACGACGCGGTGGATCGGCTGGTCCCACCCGGCGGTCGTCATCGGCTGCCCGTCCGGCCCGTACCAGGACATCCGCGTCGCGCCGGGGGTCTCCTGCCCCTCGACGCCGAAGCGCGTGGGCCGGAGTGCGGGGTGCGCGGCGCGGAGCCCGGTGAGTGCGGCGACCGCCTCGGTCATCGCCTCCGCGTCCTCGTCGTCCGTCCAGTCGACGGGCGTCAGGTCCTCGGAGACGACGTAGGCGTTGTTGTTGCCGTGCTGCGTGCGACTCCGCTCGTCGCCGGCGGTGAGCATCGGCACGCCCGCCGAGAGCAGGAGCGTCCCGACCAGGTTCCGCATCGACCGTCCCCGGGCCGCGCGGACCCCGCGGTCGGCGGTGTCCCCCTCGATCCCGTGGTTGAACGACCGGTTGTCGTCGGACCCGTCCCGACCGTCCTCGCCGTTCGCGGCGTTGTGCTTGCGGTCGTGCGAGACGAGGTCGAGCAGGGTGAAGCCGTCGTGGGCGGTGACGAAGTTGATGCTCGCGAGCGGGCCGCGCTCCTGCCCGAACGTGCTGCGCGAACCGGTCATCGCGTCGGCGAGCCGACCGATGCCCGCGTGGGGCGTGCCGTTCCGGCGCTCCTCGGCGATGTCGGTCAGCCAGAACTGCCGCACGGTGTCCCGGAAGCCGTCGTTCCACTCGCTCGTGCCGACGCCGAAGGCGCCCGTCCGCCACCCGTCCGGTCCGACGTCCCACGGCTCGGCGACGACGAGCACGTCCTGCAGGTCCGGGTGCTGCCGGATCCGCTCGAGCAGCGGGTGCGCGGGGTCGAAGACGTGCCGGCCGTCGCGGGCGAGCGAGGCCATGAGGTCGAAGCGGAAGCCGTCGACCTGCACCTCGCGCGCCCAGTAGCGCAGGCTCTCGACGACGAGGTCCGCGGTCGCCTCCACCGAGGTGTCGAGGGTGTTCCCGCAGCCGGTCGTGTCGTAGTAGGCGGCGTCGTCCTCGGTCCAGCGGTACCGGTTCGCGCCGTCGATGCCGCGCAGCGAGGTCGTCGGACCGCCGGGGCCCTCCTCCGCGGTGTGGTTGTAGACGACGTCGAGCAGCACCTGGATGCCCGCCTCGTGCAGGAGCCGCACCATCCCCTTGAACTCGCGGAGGACCGCCGTCGCGCCGGCGGCACGGGCATCGGCGGAGGCGTAGGCGGCGTGCGGTGCGAAGAAGCCGAGCGTGTTGTAGCCCCACGCGTTCTCGCGCCCGGCCGCCCGGAGCCACGCCTCGGTGTCGAACGCCTGCACCGGCAGGAGCTCGAGCGTGGTCACGCCGGTGCGCCGCAGGTGGGCGATCGTGCTCGGGTGCGCGACCCCCGCGTACGTCCCGCGGAGGTGCTCGGGGACGTCGGGGCTCGCCGCCGTGAGGGTCCGGACGTTCGCCTCGTACACGACGGCGCGGTCGCGCGGCACGTCGGGCTTGCCGACGTCGCCCCAGTCGAACGACTCGTCGACCACGACGCCCGTCCAGCGCGGGTGGGCGTCCGTGGGGTCCGCGGGCTCGATCCCGCGCGCGGCCGGGTCGAGCAGCGGACGGGTCGGGTCGAAGTCGTGGCGGGGACCCTCCGGACCGTCGACGAGCAGGTGGTACCGGTCCCCGGGGCGGACGTCCGGGGTACGGGTCGTCCAGCGGTCGGTGTCCGCCTCGCGCTCGAGGCGGTGCTCGGTCGTCCGGCCGTCGTCGGCGGAACAGACGACCAGCGTCACCGTGGTCGCCGTGGCCGAGCGCACCGTGAACCGGGGGTCGCCGTCGCCGAGGCGGAAGCCGGGGGTCTCGTCGGTCGCGGTGCTGGGCATGACGACCAGGGTACGAGGAGCCGCGGCTATCCTGGGAACGCACGACCACGGAGGTGCAGTCATGTCGGTCTACCTCGACCACGCCGCGACGACGCCGATCCGACCCGAGGCGCTCGCCGCCTTCACGGAGGCGCTCGCGACCGTGGGCAACCCGTCGTCGATCCACAGCGCCGGTCAGCGCGCGAAGATGCTCCTCGAGGACGGTCGCGCCGCGGTCGCACACTCGCTCGACGCCGAACCGGTGGAGGTCGTGTTCACCTCGGGCGGCACCGAGAGCATCAACCTCGCCGTCAAGGGCCTGTTTTGGGCGCGACAGCAGGACCGGCCCCGCCCGCGCATCGTCGTCCCCGCGGGGGAGCACCACGCGACGGTCGACACGGTGGAGTGGCTCGCGCGCCACGAGGGCGCGGTCGTCGACGTGGTCCCGCTGGACGCGCAGGGTCGCGTGGACCTCGCCGGTCTGGAGGCACGGCTCGCCGACGCCTCGGACGTCGCCCTGGTCACGTTCCTCTGGGCCAACAACGAGGTCGGCACCCTCCAGCCGGTCACCCGGATCGTCGAGCTCGCGCACGCCGCCGGCGTGCCCGTGCACAGCGATGCCGTCGCCGCCTACGGCCAGGTGCCGGTGTCCTTCGCCGGGTCCGGTCTCGACGCCCTGAGCGTGTCCGCGCACAAGATCGGCGGGCCGGTCGGCATCGGCGCGCTCGTGCTCGGTCGACGGGCGACGGTGGAACCGCTCATCCACGGCGGCGGACAGCAGCGCCAGGTCCGCAGCGGCACGCAGGACGCGCCGGCCGCCGCGGCCTTCGGGGTCGCGGCGGCCGCCGGGCTCCACGACGGCTCGGCGCTGCGCGACCGCCTGGTCGCGGGCGTCGCCCGGGCCGTGCCGTCCGCGGTGCTCATGGGGGACCCGGTCGACCGGCTGCCCGGCAACGCGCACTTCACGTTCCCCGGGTGCGAGGGCGACTCGCTGCTCTTCCTGCTCGACGCGGCGGGGGTCGCCGTGTCGACGGGGTCGGCGTGCCAGGCCGGCGTCCCCGAGGCGTCCCACGTCCTCCTCGCGATGGGGCTGTCCGAGGACGACGCCCGCGGGGCGCTCCGCATCACGCTCGGCCACACGACGACCGAGGGCGACGTCGACGCGTTCCTCGCGGCGCTGCCGGACGCGGTCGCCCGCGCGGGCCGCGCCGGGATGGCGTCCAGGGCCCCGCTGCTCGGACGGTGACCGACGGGGCGGGCGCGCACCGTGCCTCCCGTCCGTCGAGCCGGCCGTCGAGCCACGGTCGGCCGCCGCACGGCCACGCCGGTAGGATCGGGGACCATGGTCGAACTTGACTTCACCGAGCAGCTGTCCGCCCTCCGCGAGACCTTCGGCAACATCCGCTCGGTCGTCGACGTCGAGCGGCTGCAGCGCGAGATCGCCGAACTCAGCGAGCAGGCGGGTGCCCAGGACCTCTGGGACGACGTCGAGCACGCGCAGGAGGTCACGAGCGCGCTCTCCCACAAGCAGGCCGAGCTCCGCCGCATCACGGACACCGAGCAGCGCATCGACGACCTCGAGGTCCTGGTCGAGATGGCCAACGAGGGCGACGACCAGGAGTCGGCAGACGAGGCCGCGGTCGAGCTCAAGGCCATCCAGAAGACGATGGGCGACCTCGAGGTGCAGACGCTCCTCGACGGCGAGTACGACGACCGTCCGGCGGTCATCACCATCCGCGCGGGCGCCGGTGGCGTCGACGCGGCCGACTTCGCCGAGATGCTGCTGCGCATGTACCTCCGGTACGCCGAGCAGCACGGCTACAAGACGACCGTCATGGACACCTCCTACGCGGAGGAGGCCGGCATCAAGTCCGCGACCTTCGAGGTGGACGCGCCGCACGCCTTCGGCACGCTCTCGGTCGAGGCCGGCACGCACCGCCTCGTCCGCATGTCGCCGTTCGGCGCGGCCGGCAAGCGCCAGACGTCGTTCGCCGCGGTCGAGGTGATCCCGCTCATGCCGGAGACCGCCGTGATCGACATCCCCGAGAACGACATCCGCGTCGACGTCTTCCGGTCGTCCGGCCCGGGCGGCCAGTCGGTCAACACGACCGACTCCGCCGTCCGCCTGACGCACATCCCGACCGGCACCGTCGTCTCGATGCAGAACGAGAAGTCGCAGATCCAGAACCGCGCCGCGGCCATGCGCGTCCTGCAGTCCCGCCTGCTGCTCCTGAAGAAGGAGGAGGAGAACGCGAAGAAGAAGGAGCTCGCCGGCAACATCACGGCGAGCTGGGGCGACCAGATCCGCTCGTACGTCCTCGCGCCGTACCAGATGGTCAAGGACCTGCGCAGCGAGCACGAGGTCAACAACCCGTCGGCCGTGTTCGACGGCGACCTCGACGGCTTCATCAACGCGGGCATCCGCTGGCGCAAGCAGGGCGACGATTCCTGAGCACCCTCGCGGGGCAGGTGAGCCGCGCGCCTCGGTTGACTTCCGACCGACCCGACCTACCCTGATCCGGTCATGATCAAATTCGACCAGGTCACCAAGGTCTACTCGGGCAACCCGAGTCCTGCGCTCGACGACCTCTCCCTCGAGATCCTCAAGGGTGAGTTCGTCTTCCTCGTCGGCGCATCCGGCTCCGGGAAGTCGAGCTTCCTGCGCCTCGTGCTCAAGGAGGAGAAGCCCTCCCGCGGCCAGATCCACGTGCTGGGGCAGCGGCTGGGCGCGCTGTCGTCCCGCAAGGTCCCGTACTTCCGCCGCAACCTCGGCGTGGTCTTCCAGGACTTCCGTCTCCTGCCGAACAAGAACGTCTTCGACAACGTGGCGTTCTCGCTCCAGGTGATCGGCAAGAGCAAGGGCTTCATCAGCGAGGCCGTGACGGACGTGCTCAAGCTCGTCGGTCTGGCCGGCAAGGCCACCCGCATGCCGCACGAGCTGTCCGGCGGCGAGCAGCAGCGCGTCGCGATCGCCCGCGCCGTCGTCAACAAGCCGGCGATCCTGCTGGCCGACGAGCCCACCGGCAACCTCGACCCGACGACCTCGGCGGGCATCATGGCGCTCCTCGAACGCATCAACCAGGGAGGCACCACCGTGCTCATGGCGACGCACGACGCCAGCATCGTCAACCAGATGCAGCGTCGGGTCATCGAGCTCTCGAACGGCACCGTCCTGCGCGACGAGCAGTCCGGCGGGTACCAGACGCAGGCGCTCCCCATCCAGCGCGGCTCCGGCGTCTCGAACACCACGGGCATCCAGACCATCCCGGGGCTCATCCGATGAGGCTCGGACTCGTCATGGCCGAGGTCGGCTCGGGCCTGCGGCGCAACGCGTCGATGGTCGTGTCGGTCGTCCTCGTCACCTTCATCTCGCTGACCTTCGTCGGCACGGCGATCCTGCTGCAGATGCAGATCAACCAGATGAAGGGCTACTGGTACGACCGGGCGCAGGTCGCCGTGTACCTGTGCACCGACACGGACACCACGGGCAACTGCACCGGCGCGAAGGCCACCGAGGACCAGCGCGACCAGGTCCAGGCACAGCTCGCGTCCTCGACCCTCAAGCCGTACATCGAGAAGACGTACTACGAGGACCAGGACCAGGCGTACGACCGGTTCAAGCAGCAGTTCAAGGACTCGCCGGCGACCGAGTTCGTCAAGCCCGAGTACCTCAACGAGACCTTCTGGGTGAACCTGAAGGACCCGTCGCAGGCCGACGTGCTCGTGGAGAGCCTGTCGAAGGTCGCCGGCGTGCAGAGCGTGGTCGACCAGCGCGGGTACCTGCAGCCGATCTTCAACCTGCTCAACGCGTCGTCGTACACGGCGATCGGCATCGCGTCGCTCATGCTCGTCGCCGCGGTCCTGCTCATCGCCACGACCATCCGCTTGTCGGCGTTCAGCCGGCGGCGGGAGCTCGGCATCATGCGCCTGGTCGGCGCGTCGAACCGGTTCATCCAGACACCGTTCGTCCTCGAGGGCGTCATCGCCGCGGCGATCGGTGCCGTCCTGGCCGGCGGGGCGATCGTCGCCGTGGTGTGGTTCTTCGTCCGGAACTACCTGGCACAGCGCTTCTCCGGCACGGCGTTCATCGGCATGGGGGACGCGGCCGTCGTCGTGCCCGCGGTGATCGTCATCGGCGTGCTCCTGGCCGGAGTGTCGGCCTTCATCGCCATCCGCCGGTACCTGCGCGTCTGACCGGACACCTCGACCGCGGCGCGCCGGGAAGGTGCGCCGCGGTCGTCGTGTTCACTAGGCTGTAGGGCTGCGCACAGCAGCACCGGGGTCGGCCCCGGACACCGAAGGGAGCCACCATGGCGAAGGAACGCGGCGAGAAGATCGTGGCGACCAACCGTCGAGCGCGCCACGACTACCTCATCGAGGACACGTACGAGGCGGGCATGGTGCTCTCCGGCACCGAGGTGAAGTCCCTGCGCGAGGGGCGTGCGTCGCTCGTCGACGGCTACGCGTTCATCGACGCCGGCGAGGCCTGGCTCGATTCCGTGCACATCCCCGAGTACACCGAGGGGACGTGGAACAACCACGCTCCGCGACGGAAGCGCAAGCTGCTCCTGCACAAGCAGCAGATCGTCAAGATCTCGCACAAGACGGCGCAGGGCGGCTACACGCTCGTGCCGCTGCAGATCTACTTCCACGACGGGCGCGCCAAGGTCGAGATCGCGGTCGCGAAGGGCAAGCGCGAGTTCGACAAGCGGCAGGCGCTGCGCGAGAAGACCGACAAGCGCGAGGCCGAGCGCGCCATGCGGTCCCGGAACCGCCTCGGCGAGTGAGCGCGGCGGGGTGAGCCCTCGGCGAACGCCGGTGGCATCGTCCAGCACACCCCGCTAGACTGGGGTCCGCTCCTCACGGGGAGCGTTGGCAAATCAACAGCGTGACAGCGGCTCGCACGTCCGGCCCGTACGGGGATGATCGGTTTCGACATTGCCTGTGTGCCGACGGGAAGCGGGCCGAGGACCCACGGTCATCTCGTGAACGATCCGTGGAAAACAACAAGTGCCAATTCCAAGCGCACTGACTTCGCTCTCGCTGCGTAAGCAGCCCAGCACATGAAGTCCGTCGGCCAGGTGATCGTCTTCTAACCTGAGTTCCGGCGTCATCCAGAGGACTTGCTGCACGGTTGCGCCTCAGGGCCGTGCGGGACTTGCACTGGGACTGGGCCCGTCGTCCTAGAAGCCGGTAGCAAAGGACGGGGCCGAGCAGAACGCCTCATCCGGATACGCCCGTAGAAGACGTCGAACCGCAGCGATGGACGGGGGTTCGATTCCCCCCATCTCCACCATCGCCGGTCGTCGGACCGCTGTCACGCTGATCCTCGCGGGAGGTCCCCGCCTGAGCGCCCCGTCGTCGTCCCCTGGACGGCGACGGGGCGTTCGCTGTTCCCGTGGGTGTCGAGGACTACCGTTCGGTGCAGACGCGGGGCGAGCCCGCGTCGTTCCCGAACGAGAGGCCCACGCGTGGTGCAGGAGATCGCGATCCGAGTCCGTCTGCGAGAGCAGGACCGTCTGGGGCTGGCGGAGTACGAGCGGCTGGTCGGCTCCGTCGCGACCGTCGCCGCCGTGGTCGCGTGGCTGCCCACGCCCGACGAGCGGCTGGTGCTGCGTGGCCGGACCGCCGAGCCGGTGCGACTCGAGACGGTGTCGTACGGCGACGTCTTCGAGATGCTCGTCGTGCTCGACCAGGACTCCGCCGCGGTGGAGCGGGCGGCTGCGGCCGTCGCGGCACTCGTGGCCTCGGTGCGCGACGAGGCGGTCGCCGACGACGTCGCCGGCATCGCCGGGGAGCTCGACCGCCTCGACCGGTCCGCTCCGCGGGGGCGCTCCACGGTCGAGCGTTCGCTCCGCGCGTTCCTCGAGGGAGCGCGCGCGGACGTCCTGGCGCGCCGGACCACCACGAAGGTCCGCGCGGCGCAGGCGCTGCTGCGGCTCGCCGAGGACGGCGCCGAGCTGGTGGTCGAGCGGGTCGAGGACGCGCTGGCGCCCGTCGTCGAGGAGCAGCCCGTCGAGGTGCTCGCGGACTCCGGGAGCGCCGTGGTGGTCGAACCCGTCGACGGTCTCGCACCCTCCGGTGTGCGCGCTCCCCGTGCGGAGGAGCAGCACGACGAGGAGCAGCCCGACGAGAAGCAGTCGGACAAGAAGAAGGACAAGAAGAAGTCGGACAAGAAGAAGGACAAGAAGAAGTCCGACAAGAAGAAGTCCGACAAGAAGAAGTCGGACAAGAAGAAGTCGGACAAGAAGAAGAACAAGAAGCACTGAGCCCGGGCGCGGAGAAGCGGGTCCGGGTGCGGGTCAGAACTCGAACAGGTTCGCCCGCAGGCCCCCGTCGCCGTACTCGCGGCGGAGGAGCCCGCGACGCCGGAGCGCCGGCACCAGGTCGCCCGTCATCCGGTACACCTGCGCCGGGTGCAGGTCACCGGACAGGATGAAGCCGTCGTTGTCGGCGTCCGCACCGAGCTCCTCCGCGAAGTCCGCGAACTCCTCGGCGGTCCCGACGAAGCCCTCGTGCGCGCTGATCCGACCGAGCCGGGCCTTCCGCGTGAGGAGCTCGCGGAGCGGCGCGTCCGGGGTGTCCCCGACCAGCCCGCGGATCGTCCCGGCCGACACGTGGTCGCCGAAGGTACCGGCCGGGATCGGCGCGTCGAGGTCGAGGGCGAGCAGGTCGGTCTCCGAGTCGCTCGACCACGCGACGGCCGCGGCGCGCAGGTCGTCGTCGGACGGGTGTCGTGACGCCTCGACGATCCGGTCGGCCTCCTCGACGGAGGGCACCAGCACGGGCTTCAGCACGAACAGCACGCGCAGGTCGCCGGCGCTCCGCCCCGCGTCCGCCGCGGCCGTCAGGACCTTCTCACGGTAGGAGCGGACCGCGGCGGCCGTCAGCGGTGCCAGCGCGAGCTGGACGTCCGAGTGCGTGCCGGCGAAGCCCAGGCCGCGGCCCGAGCCACCGGGGGAGACGACGACCGGGTCAGCGTCGAGCGGCAGCGCGTTGAGCGGGCCGTCCGCGGTGAAGTACGCGCCCTCGTGGTGGAACGCGTCGAGGGCGTCGCCGTCGGCGAAGTGCCAGTCGGCGGGGTCGCCGACGTACCCGTCGCCCCACGAGCGCCAGAGCCGACGGAGCAGGGTGATCCACTCCTCGGCGCGGTCGTACGCGGCGTCGTGGGGGAGCGGGGCCGCACCGACGTGCCGGGCGCTCCCCGTGTCCGTGACGACGTTCAGTCCGAACCGGTCCGAGGACAGGTGCGCGAGCGTCGCCGCCTGCCGGGCGGCGAGGTACGGGGGCGTGATGCCCGCGTTCACGGTCGGCGCGATGCCGATGTGCTGCGTCGCCGCGAAGAGGTACGGCGCGAGGAGCAGCGGGTCGTGCTTCGGGCCGCCGTACGCCTGCCGGATGCGCAGGTCGAGGGTCGCCGGGCTGCCGAGCGAGATCGCGTCCTCGGCGATGACGAGGTCCATGCCGGCGTCCTCGAGCGCACGCACGGACTGCTGGTACAGGGCCGGCTTCGTCCAGTCGTGGCCCCAGTCCCAGTCGGCCCGACCCCACGCCTGCGGGCCGAAGCCCCGCGAGAAGAAGTACCCGAAGTGCTGCAGGTCGCCCATGCTCAGACCTCCTCGACCACGACGTGGCCCTGCGGGACCGTGTGTGTGAGGGAGGCGACCTCCGAGGCGGGGGCGGGGCGTGCCTCCCGGCCGGTGACGGCGCGCGCTGCGGCGAGGCCGCGCTCGAGGTCGCGGAGCAGGTCGGCGACGTCCTCGATGCCGATCGACAGGCGGACCAGCCCGTCGCCGATCCCGAGGTCCGCCCGCTCGGCCGCGGTGCGCCCGGCGTGCGTCGTGGTCGCCGGGTGGAGCACGAGCGAGCGGACGTCGCCGAGGTGGGTCATCCGGCTGAACAGCTCGACCGCGTCGATGAACGCGCGAGCCGCGGGCTCGCCACCGGCGAGCGTGAACGCGAAGACGGAGCCGGCCCCGCGGGGCAGGTAGCGCTGGGCGAGGTCGTGGTACGGACTGGAGGCGAGACCCGCGTGGTCGACGCTCGTCACCTCCGGCTGCTGCTCCAGGAAGGACGCGACGGCCAGCGCGTTCGCGCTGTGGCGCTCGACGCGCAGCGACAGGGTCTCGATGCCCTGGCGGAGCAGGAACGCGTTGAACGGCGACAGCGACGGGCCGATCCGGGAGGCGACGACGTCGCGGGCGTAGACCACGAAGGCCCGGCTGCCGTACCGCTCGACGTAGCTCTGGCCGCCGAGGGCCCGGTCCGGTGTCGTGAGGTGCGCGAAGCGCTCCGGGTGGCGGGACCAGTCGAACCGGCCGCCGTCGACGACGAGCCCGCCGAGGCCGGCACCGTGCCCGGAGAGGAACTTCGAGGCGGAGTGCACGACGACGTCGGCGCCGTGCTCGACCGGCCGGACGAGGTACGGCGTCGCCAGGGTGTTGTCGACGACGAGCGGCACCCCGGCCCGGTGCGCGGTGTCGGCGACCCCGGTGATGTCGAGGACGTCGTTCTTCGGGTTCGGGATCGTCTCGGCGAAGAAGAGCTTCGTGTTCGGTCGGACCGCGCGCGCCCACGCGTCGAGGTCGCGCTGGTCGGCGACGAAGTCGACCTCGATGCCGAGGCGTGCGAGGTTCTGCAGGAGCAGGCCCTTGGTGCCCTCGTAGATGCTCCGGGCGCTCACCACGTGGTCGCCGGCCTCGAGCAGCCCGAGCAGCGCGACCGTCACCGCGGCCTGGCCGCTGCCGACGAGGATCGCCTCGGGGCTCCGCTCCAGCAGGGCGACGCGGCGCTCGACGTCGGCGTTCGTCGGGTTGCCGAGCCGGGTGTACGTGTACCCGTCGTCGGTGCCGGCGAAGCGGTCGCGGGCCTGCTCGAAGTCGTCGAAGAGGAACCCGGACGACATGTGGATCGCGGGCACCCGTGCACCGTGCGCGGTGTCCGGCAGGAAGCCGCCGTGCACCTGTTCGGTCGCGAAGCCGTGGCCGTCGTCCGTCATGGTCCCCTCCTGGTTCCTGGGTCGTGCGGGTACTCTCGCAGCCCGCGCGACGGCGTGCCGTTGTGCGGCGTCCGGTTACGTCCGCGGGTGCCCCCGCTCGCGCAGCGACGGCGCGACGGCGGTGCGTCAGACCAGCGCGCGCACCCCGGCCGCGACGGTGTCCCAGGTCGCCAGCAGCGGCTCGCGAGCGAGCCAGACCACGACGCCGTTCACCGCGACGAACAGCACGAACCAGAGCACGGCCGGCACCCGCATCTCGGCGGCGGCGATGTGGAAGTCCGTCTGCACGCGTGCCCCCGTGGCGAGCCACCGGGCGACGTGCACGAGCGACCGGAGCCCGTCGACCACGAACGCCGCACCGACCGCGGCGACGACGAGCACGGTCGCCTCCGAGGGGCGGAGCGCGACCCACAGCGCGAGCGCGTCGAACCCGACGACCACGAGCAGCCCGAACCAGTTCCGGACGAACGCGAGGGCGACGAGCCCGACGACCGCGAGCATCGCGACCGGCAGCCACCGCGAGCCCTCGAGCACCCCGGTCACGAGCAGGACGCCCGCCCAGAGCGGGGCGCTGTACCCGGCGAACAGGTTCAGGACCCGGACGAGCCAGCGGATGCCGCCGGGCACCCTGCCGAGGCGTACCCAGGCCTCGCCGGAGCCGTCGGGGTGCAGGTCGATGCGGTCGATGCGGCCACCGAACGGCACGACGACGACGCAGTGACCGACCTCGTGCACGATCGTCGCGGCGATCCGCGCGACCCGGCCGAGCAGGGGGACGAACGGCAGGACGGCGCCGACCAGGACGGCGACGAACACGAGGGGCGGGGCTGCTGCGGTCAAGGCACCAGGATCGCAGGCCCCGACGGGGAGACGGCTGGAGGTCGGCAGAGCACACGTCTGAACTCCAGTCACTCCGGAGAAACTCGTATGCCGGCTTCTGTCTGAA
>NZ_CAJCKG010000055.1:0-17661 GCF_903970945.1 Curtobacterium sp. ME26 | reverse complement strand
CTTCGTCCGTTCCCACTACTGGCTGCCGAGCTGGCTCTAGGCGGGTCCGGCTGACGGACGGGAGGCGCGTCGCGGCGCCCCCACGCGCCTCCCGTCCGGCGCCGCGCACCGGCCGGCCCGCACCGCCCCCGTCCCGCGAGCGGGCACGATCCGTCACGCTCGACGCCCGGCGTCGACGGGAACCGACCGCACCGCGACCGACCGGCGGCGCGTCCTGCCCGCTCGCGGAGGCGGGCCGGTGGCGAACGGCTGGTGGCGGCTAGAAGTCGGCCGGGCGGCGCACGTCGTCGGCGCCGACCGCCGCGAAGCCCCCGCGCACGATCGGCAGCGCGCGACGCACGGCCTGGTCGATCCGCAGCTCGAGGTCGACGCTCGTGATGTCGTAGCCGCCCTCGTGCTTGGTGAAGTCCCGCTCGTTGCCGAACACGCCGAGCGGCAGCGTCGTCGACTGGAAGAAGCCGAACAGGGGACGCATCTGGTGCTCGACGAGCAGCGCGTGCCGGTCGCTGCCGCCCGTCGCGGTCAGGAGCACCGGGGTGTCGACGAGGTCGTACTGCCCCACCCAGTCGAAGAAGAGCTTGAACGCGCCGGAGTACGCGGCGCGGAACGCGGGGCTGCCGACGACCAGGACGTCCGCCGCCTCGACCGCCTCGAGCGCGCGACGGGTGCGCTCGGACATCGCCTCACGCGACCAGGCGGCACCGAGGTCGGCGAGCAGCGGTCCGATCTCCACGGTCTCGGTGCGGGCGTCCGGCAGGTCCTCCGCCAGCCGCGCCACGGTCGCCGCCACGAGGGTCGACGTCCGCGAGGGGTCCGAGGGGCTGCCGCTGACTCCGACGACGCGTGCTCCGATCATGCGTCCGATGCTCACACGGCGATCGGGAGCGTGCCCGGGTGTGACGACTTGTGTCGCGTGCCAGCGGCCGCGGGTAGCGTCCGGGAGATGCAGACCTTCCTGCCGTACGCCGACTTCCGCGCCTCCGCCGAGGTGCTCGACGACAAGCGGTTGGGGAAGCAACGCGTCGAGACGCTGCAGGTGATGCGCGCCCTGACCCTGCCGGGCTACGGGTGGCAGCACCACCCCGTGACCGCGATGTGGCGCGGCTACCGGCCGGCGCTCATGGCGTACCAGGACGCGACCTGCCGGGTCTGGCTCGAGCGCGGCCACGTCGACACCTGCCTGGAGAAGACGCTGCTCGACCTCGGGCGCATCCCGGAGGACCTGGCGGCGTACGAACGTGGCGACTACGCCGTGCCGCCGTGGAACGCCGACCCGGCCGTGCACCGGTCGCACCGGTCGAAGCTCGTGCAGAAGGCACCGGAGCACTACCGGCCGCTGTTCCCGGACGTGCCCGACGACCTCGACTACCTCTGGCCGGGGACGCCCGTGCCGCCGTCGGGTGCGTCCGCGGCACCGCGGCCCGTCGTGGACTGACAGGGGGGTGCGGCGCCGGTCAGGGTCCGGCGCAGCGTCCACGACGGGCGCGGCGTCCGCGACGGGGCGCGACGACAGGGGAACGTCGCGCCCCGCGCGCCGGACGCGGTCAGGGGAACCGCGTCCGGTCAGCAGCACCGTGGGCCCCTCGGGGGTCGGGGCCGTCCGGTGCTGGTCTCGGGTGTCCTACCTTCGGGGGTGTCCTACCCTCGGGGGTGTCCGGTGTCCCCTCGGTAGCGGTCCGACTCGATCGGCGCGGCCATCGGCCGTCGGGGCGCCGTCGGTCGGAGCATCGGGAGCAGTGCGCTGGCGACGGTCGCGAGCGCGCCGACGGCCGCGACGACCCCCAGCGGAGCGGCGCCGAGGTCGTGCTGCGCAGCGAGGGCGAGCGCGACGACGGTCGCGGGTGCCGGCAGGAGCTGGACCACCCGGAAGTGGTCCTCCTGCCCGGTCCGGGTCACGATCACGTCTGCCATGTCCCCATCCTTGCGGACACGACTTGTCGGCAGAAGGGGGGACACGCCCCCAACTGTGGAGTAGAACGTCTAGTACGCCCCGCCGAGCGCTCGGACGGTGTGGACCGCGTCCGCGACCGCGGCGACGACGACCGGGACGTCGTCGTCCGTGAGCTCCGCGTCGAACGTGAGCCGGAGCGCGGTGCGCGCGGTCTCGTCGTCGAGGCCGATCGCCGTGAGGACGTGGGACGCCTCCGCGCTGCCGGCGGCGCAGGCGCTCCCCGACGAGGACACGACGTCGCGCTGTTCGAGTTCGAGCAGCACGGTCTCGCCGTTCACCGCCGCCGGTCCCCCGGGCACCCCCGGGAAGCAGAACGACGCGTGTCCGGGCAGCCGCCGTACGGGCGAGCCGGTGAGCACCGCGCCCGGGACGGTCCCGGTGACCCCGTCGACGATCGCGTCCCGGGTGGCCGTCGCGCGGGCGGACGCCGTGTCGCGCTCGGTCGCCGCGAGCGTCACCGCGGTCGCGAGGGCGACGGCACCCGCGACGTCCTCGGTGCCGGACCGCCTCCCCCGTTCCTGTCCGCCGCCGTGCAGGAGCGGCTCGAGCGGGACCCCGCCGCGGAGCGCGAGCACGCCCGTGCCCTTCGGGGCCCCGAGCTTGTGCCCCGAGAACGAGAGCGCGTCGACGCCGAGCCGGTCGAGCCCGATCGGCAGCCACGGGGCGCTCTGCACGGCGTCGGTGTGGAAGCGGGCGCCGACGTCGTGCGCCACGGCGGCGAGCGCGGGGAGGTCCTGCACGGTCCCGATCTCGTTGTCGGCGTGCGCGATCGACACGAGGGTGGTGTCGGCACGGAGTGCGGCCGCCAGCACCGCCGGCGCGACGAGTCCGTCGCGGTCGACCGGTAGGACCGTGACGCTGAAGCCGTGGTACCGCTCGAGGTACCGGCAGCTCTCGAGCACCGCCTCGTGCTCGATCGCGCTCGTGACGACGTGTCGGCCACGGGGTGCGGCGAGGGCGATGCCCTTCACGGCGGTGTTCGCGCCCTCGGTGCCGCCGGTGGTGAAGACGACCTCGCCGGGACGGCAGCCGAGGAACGCCGCGACCGCGGCCCGGGCGTCGGCGAGCCCGCGTGCCGCGGCGTCGCCCACGCCGTGGGTCGACGACGGGTTGCCGAACACCCCGGTCAGGTACGGCCACGCCGCCTCGAGCACCTCGCGGCGCACCGGCGTGGTCGCGGCACGGTCCAGGTAGAACACGTGCGGGTCAGGCGGGGTCGACGGGGGCAGCGGCGTCCACCCGGACGTCGAGCCCGAGGTCGAGCGCCCGTGCCGAGTGCGTCAGCGCCCCGACGGAGACGACGTCGACGCCGGTCCGGGCGATGCGCCCCACGGTCTCGAGCGACACCCCGCCCGAGGCCTCGACGAGCGCCCGCCCGGCCACGAGCCGCACGCCCTCGACCAGCTGCTCCGGCGTGAAGTTGTCGAGCATGATCGTGTCGACGCCGGCGGCGACCACTGCCTCGACCTGGTCGAGCCGGTCGACCTCGACCTCGAGGTGCACCGTGTGCCCGAGTCGACGTCGGGCCTCGGTGATCGCGTCGCCGATCGCCGTCCCGCCCGCGAGCAGGACCGCCAGGTGGTTGTCCTTGGCGAGCACCGCGTCGGACAGCGAGTTCCGGTGGTTGTGCCCGCCGCCGCACCGCACCGCGTAGCGCTCCAGGGCGCGGAGCCCCGGCGTGGTCTTCCGGGTGTCGGCGATGCGAACGCCCGTGCCGGCCACGGCGTCGACGTGGCGCGCGGTCACGGTCGCGATCCCGGACAGTCGCTGGACGAGGTTGAGCGCCACCCGTTCCGCGCGGAGCACGGAGCGCGCCGAGCCGTGCACCGTCGCCAGGACCTGACCCGCGGCGAACGCCGTGCCGTCGGCGACGTGCAGCTCCGTCCGGACCGTCGGGTCGACGGCCTGGACGACCGCCGCGAACACCCCGCCGCCGGACAGCACGCCGGGCTCCCGTGCCGCGAGCACCGCGGTCGCGGTGGCATCGGCCGGGATGAGCGTCTCGCTGGTGACGTCACCCCAGGGCGCGTCCTCCTCGAGCGCCGTCTCGATGACCCGGCGCAGGGCGTGCGGCGGGACGGTCCCGGGGTCGGTGGTGGTGACGGTCGCCGTGACGGTGTCGGGTGCGGTGCTGGTCATACGGGGACTCCCTGCGGGGTGGTCGTGGTGGCGGCGGTCGGTCGCGCCCGCCCGCCCGGGCGCTGCGCCCGGACCCAGGCGGTGCTGACCGGCGCCGACGGGTCGGTGTCGGGGTGGTCGGTGCGGGCGTGCGCCCCGCGCGACTCGGTTCGTGCCTCGGCGGCCAGGGCGGTGAGCCGCGCCAGGTCGAGCAGCGCCCGGTCCTCGTGGTCGCGGACGGTGCGCGGAGCGGGCGCGACGAGCGCCTCGAGCGCGCGTCGCGCGGTCGCCAGTCCCGCGGCGTCACGGAGCAGGCCGACCCGCTCCGTCATCTCGGTCTGGACCACCCGGCGGACGTCGGTGTCGTCGGTGCCGCGCGCCGCGCCTCCCGGCAGACGGTGTGCCGGACGGGAGGCACGGGGCACGCCCGCCCCGTCCGTCGCGTCGACCTGCACCCGCTGCACGGGCAGCGCCGCGTCACCGCGCAGGCGCAGGCGGGCCGGACGCGGTGCGCCGAGCGCGTCCGCCGCTCGGACGCCGAAGACCAGTCCCTCGAGCAGGGAGTTCGACGCGAGCCGGTTGGCGCCGTGGACGCCGGTGCACGCGGCCTCCCCGACGGCGAGGAGCCCGGGCAGGCTCGTCCGCCCCTCGGCGTCGGTCACGATCCCGCCCATGGCGTAGTGCGCGGCCGGCGCGACCGGGACGCCCTCCCGCGTCCAGTCCCAGCCCGCTTCCCGGACGGCGCGTGTGAGGCCCGGGAAGCGCGCGACCAGGTGGTCGGCGTCGATCCCGGTGGCGTCGAGGAACACGGGCACGCCGCCCTGGTCGCGCACGGCGGCCGCGATCCCGCGGGCGACGACGTCCCGCGGGGCGAGCTCGGCGTCGGGGTGCACCGCGGTCATGAACCGTCGGCCGCTCGCATCGCGGAGCACGGCACCCTCGCCGCGGACCGCCTCGGACACGAGCCCACCGCCCGGCACCGCGAGGCGCGTCGGGTGGAACTGCACGAACTCGAGGTCCGCGACGAGCGCACCGGCACGCCAGGCCGCGGCCGTGCCGTCCCCGGTCGCGACGAGCGGGTTCGTCGTCTCGCGGTACAGGTGCCCCGCTCCCCCGGACGCCACCACGACGGCGTCGGCGGCGATGCGCTGCGGCTCGCCGAACAGGTCGAGGACGTCGACCCCGACGACCGCTCCGTCGCGGACGACCAGGTCGGTCAGGCACGTGCGCTCGAGGACGGTGACGTGCTGCCGGTGGAGCGCGGCGACGAGCGTCCGTTCGATCGCGGCCCCGGTGGCGTCGCCGTCCGCGTGCACGACGCGCCAGCGCCCGTGCGCCGCCTCGCGCCCGCGGGCCAGGTCGTCGCCGTGGCGGTCCAGGCTCGCGGGGTCGTCCGTGCGGTCGAACGGCACGCCGAGGGACAGCAGGTCGCGGACCCGCGCCGGACCGTCGGCGCACAGGACGTCGACCGCGCGCCGGTCCGCCGAGGCTGCGGCCGCGACGTGCGTGTCCGCGGCGTGCAGCGCGACCGAGTCGTCGGCCCCGAGGGCCACGGCGACCCCGCCCTGCGCGTACCGGGTCGCACCGTCCGCGAGCAGGCCCTTCGTCACCACGGTGACGTCGTGGCGGACGCTCGCGCGGATCGCGGCGGTGAGCCCGGCGATGCCGGACCCGACGATGACGACGTGCACGGTGGCCCTAGCCGCGCGGCTTCGCGGCGAGCATGCGTTCGAGCGCCACACGGGCGTCCGCCTGCACGTCGGCCGGCACGACGATCTCGTTGAGGACCTCGCCCCGCACGAGCCCCTCGAGCACCCAGGCGAGGTAGCCCGGGTGGATGCGGTACATCGTCGAGCACGGGCACACGACGGGGTCGAGGCAGAAGATCGTGTGCTGCGGGAACTCGGCCGCGAGCCGGTTCACCATGTTGACCTCGGTGCCGATCGCGAAGGTCGTCGGCTCGGTGGCCGCGGCGACGGTCTTCCGGATCAGGTCGGTGCTGCCGGCGACGTCCGCCGCGTCGACGACGGCCATCGGGCACTCCGGGTGCACGACGACCCGGACGCCCGGGTGCTCGCGCCGCGCCTGCTCGATCTGGTCGACGGTGAAGCGGCGGTGGACCGAGCAGAAGCCGTGCCAGAGGATCACCTGCGCGTCGAGCAGCCCGGCGGCCTCGTTCCCACCCCCGGGCAGGCGCGGGTTCCACATCGGCATCCGGTCGGTGCTGATCCCCATGGCCTTGGCGGTGTTCCGGCCGAGGTGCTGGTCGGGGAAGAAGAGGACCCGCTGGCCCCGCTCGAACGCCCACTCGAGCACGGTGGCCGCGTTCGACGACGTGCACACGATGCCGCCGTTGCGCCCGCAGAACGCCTTGAGGTCGGCAGCGGAGTTCATGTACGTCACCGGGACGACGGGGACGCGTCCGTCGGCGTCGGGTTCCGTGCCGTAGAGCGCGGTGAGCTCGGCCCACGCGGCCTCGACGCTGTCGATGTCGGCCATGTCGGCCATCGAGCAGCCCGCGGCGAGGTTCGGCAGCACGACCCGCTGGTCGTCGCGCGCGAGGATGTCGGCCGTCTCCGCCATGAAGTGGACGCCGCAGAACACGATGGCCTCGGCGTCGGGCTTCGTCAGGGCCGCGTTCGCGAGCTGGAAGGAGTCGCCGAGGAAGTCGGCGTGCCGCACCACCTCGTCGCGCTGGTAGAAGTGCCCGAGCACGACGACCCGGTCGCCGAGCGTCGCCTTCGCCCGCTCGATCCGCTCGTGCAGCTCCTCGTCGCTCGCCCGGCGGTACTCGTCGGGGATGACGCCCTGGCGCGGCGCGGTGGTCGGGATGACGTCGGACATCGACGAGCCCGGGCCGTAGCCGGGCCGGGCGTCGACGTCCCAGGTCGGCATCGCGAGGTCGGGCGTGCAGGTGCTGCCGGCGGCCCGGCCGTTCGAGATGCGGTCGATGGTGGTCGCGATGGACGCGGTGGTTCCTATCGGGTCGGGGAACCCGCGGGGAGCGGGGTCGTCAGCGGACCGTTGTCGGCGTACGCCAGGTCGGGGTTCGAGCGGTAGAGCCGTGCGGGTCGGTGCCGACCGCCGCTCGTCGTCTCGTCGGTGGGCAGCACGGCGTCGCCCTGAGCGACCTGCCGCCGGAAGTTCGCCGGGTCGAGCGTTCGCCCGAGCACCGCCTCGTACACGCCGCGGAGCTCGGCCAGGGTGAAGCGGTCGCCGAGGAACGCCTGGGCGATCCGCGAGTACGACACCTTGTTGCGCAGGCGCCAGAGGGCGTACGCGACGATGCGGTCGTGGTCGAAGGCGAGGGGCGGGTGCTCGTCGGCGAGGAACCAGCGCACGTTCCAGTCGTCGGGCACGGAGTCGGCCTCGTCCGGGTGCACGAGGGCCCAGTAGACGACGGACACGACGCGCGACGGCGACCGGTCGACGTCGCCGAAGGCGTAGAGCTGCTCGAGGTAGCGCGGCTGGACGTTCGTGGTCTCCCGGAGGCGTGCCGCCGCGCTGTCCTCGAGGCCCTCGTCCGGTCGCACCCAGCCGCCCGGGAGCGCCCACGACCCGTCGAACGGCTCCGCGACGCGGCGCACGAGCGGCATCCAGAGCGCGGGCTCGCCGGTGTCGGGGTGCGGGCGGAGGGCGACGATCACGGTGGACACAGCGACGCGGATCCCGGCGGTGGCGCCGTCGTCGGTGTGCGCGTCGGCGGTGGTCGTCATGCGGAGCTCGTCCCGTGTTCAGGTCATGCTGACCCGAAGTCTTCGGGTTGCTGCGACACTATCACCGGTTTCACGAGGACGAAACAGGACGGCAAACTCCGGGGACAGCAGCACGCCTAGCATCGGCGACATGACGACGGTGACGAGGGTGCACGCCGTGGTGTCGGGATCGGTCCAGGGGGTCGGGTTCCGGTACTGGACGGCCCGGAAGGCGGACGGGCTCGAGCTCGTCGGCTACGCGAGGAACCTGTTCGACGGGACGGTCGAGGTCGAGGCGGAGGGTCCGTCCGAGGCGGTCGACGCCCTCATGGCGTTCCTCCGCACCGGGCCGCCGTCCGCCGAGGTCACCGACGTCGCCCTGCGGAGCGTCGTCCCGCACGGGGACGGCGACGGGTTCGCGATCCTGCGCTGACGGGCGTTCACGAACCCGACACCCGGAAGCGGAATACTCGCATCCGTTCAGGTGGTTGCCCTGTCTGCGCCACGCGCGCCCCTCGTCAGCTGCACCCCGATCCACCAGGAGCCCCGCATGACCCAGGCCGTCGATTCCGCACCCCGCACGGGGAGCGTCTCGCAGCCCTCCGCCGGCGAGACCCGACTCGTGATCGGGCTGCTGCTCGTCTCGGCGTTCGTCGTCATCCTCAACGAGACGATCATGGGTGTGGCCCTGCCGCGCCTGATGGAGGACCTCGGCATCTCGGCCGCCACCGGCCAGTGGCTCACGACGGGCTTCCTGCTGACGATGGCGGTCGTCATCCCCGTGACCGGCTTCCTGCTGCAGCGCTTCAGCACGCGGCAGGTCTTCATCGCGGCCATGGCCCTCTTCTCGGCCGGCACGCTCGTCGCGCTCCTGGCCCCCGGGTTCGGCATGCTCCTGGTCGGCCGGATCGTGCAGGCCAGCGGCACCGCGATCATGATGCCGCTCCTCATGACGACCGTGCTCAACCTCGTCGAGCCCGCCCACCGCGGCCGCATCATGGGCAACATCTCGATCGTCATCTCGGTGGCGCCGGCCATCGGTCCGACGATCTCCGGCCTGATCCTCAACGCGTTCTCGTGGCGGTGGCTGTTCGGCTTCGTCCTGCCGATCGCCGTCGCGGCGCTGCTGCTCGGTGCCCTGAAGGTCCGCAACGTCACGACGCCGCGGCGCGCGCCGCTCGACGTCCTGTCCGTCGTGCTGTCCGCCGTCGCGTTCGGCGGGATCGTCTTCGGCCTGTCCAGCTTCGGCGAGGCCGGGTCGACCGGGCCGCTCGTGCCGGTCCTGGCGCTCGTAGTCGGCTTCGCCGCGCTGGCGGTCTTCGTCCTGCGCCAGACGCGCCTGCAGCGCACCGACAGCGCCCTGCTCGACCTCCGCACCTTCCGCACCAAGGGGTTCACGGTGCCGATCGTGGCGATGGGCCTGAGCTTCATGGCGATGTTCGGCACGCTCATCCTGCTGCCGATCTACCTCGAGCGCGTCCTCGGGCTCGAGGTCCTGCAGGTCGGGCTCCTGCTGCTGCCGGGCGGTCTGATCATGGGGCTGCTCTCCCCCGTCGTCGGCCGGATCTACGACCGCCGCGGCCCGCGGGTCCTGCTCGTCCCGGGCTCGATCATCATCAGCGCGGTGCTCTGGGCACTCTCCACCGTCGGCACGGACACGAGCGTGTGGTTCGTCCTCGGTGCCCACATCGTGCTGAGCATCGGCCTCGCGCTGACCTTCACGCCGCTGTTCACCGCCGCGCTCGGCGGCCTGCCGCCCCGCCTGTACTCGCACGGCAGCGCGGTGCTCGGCACCACCCAGCAGCTCGCCGGCGCGGCCGGGACCGCGCTGTTCGTCACACTCCTCACCGTCGGTGCGGCGACGGCCGGAGCGGACGCCGACGCGGCCGGGGTCACGGCGGCGACAGCCTCCGGCGTGCAGACCGCGTTCCTGGTGGGCGCCGTCATCTCGCTGTTCGGCATCCTGACCTCGTCGCTGGTGCGCCGCCCGGCGACGCCCGAGGGCGCGCCCGCCGGCGCTCCCGCGATGCACTGAGACCACGAGCAGGGCTGCGCACCGGCACAGCCCGACCACGCGCGGCCCACGGTGCCCCGTCGTCGACGACGTGGCATCGTGGGCCGCATGCGGTCGACGATGCCTGAGCTGAACTGGTCCGGTACGGTCACCTACTCGGCGGAACGGGTCGTACGACCGCGCACCGTCGACGAGGCCGCGGAGCTCGTCGCGCGATCCCGCAGGGTGCACGGCCTCGGCACCCGGCACTCGTTCAACGACGTCGCCGACACCACCGGCGTGCTGCTCGACCTGACCGGCATCCCCACCGACCTCGTGGTCGACACCGCCGCCGGCACCGCGACGATGGGCGCCGGCACCCGGTACGGCGTCGTCGCGCCCGACCTGGACGCCGCCGGGGTCGCCCTGCACAACACGGGTTCGCTCCCGCACATCTCGCTCGGCGGCGCGATCGCCACCGGGACGCACGGTTCCGGCACGCGGCTCGGGTCGCTCAGCACGGCGGTGCGGTCCCTGGAGGTGCTCGGGGGCGACGGTGAGCGACGCACCGTCGCGCGCGGCGACGAGGGCTTCGACGGTGCCGTCCTGCACCTCGGGCTGCTCGGCATCGTCACCCGCGTCGAGGTGGACGTCGAACCCGCCTACCGGATGCGCCAGGACACCTACGGCCCGATCCCCTGGGAGCGGTTCGTCGCGAACGTCGCCGACGTGCACGCCGCCGCCTACTCGGTCTGCTCGTACACCGTCTTCGGGGACGAGGTCAGCGAGGTCCTGCTGAAGTCCCGCGTCCCCGACGGCACCGAGGACGTCGCCGTCCCCGACGCCCTGCTCGGCGCACCCCGGTTGCCCGGGCGCCCCGCGGACGGACACCACACCGCACGGGACGGCTCGGTGGGCCCCTGGTGGGACCGGCTGCCGCACTTCCCCATCGACTCGGTGCCGAGCGTCGGGTCCGAGGTGCAGAGCGAGCACTTCGTCCCCCTGCGGCACGCGGCCGCGGCGCTCGAAGCCGTCCGCGGGCTCGCCGACCGGATCCAGCCGCACCTGCACGTCTCGGAGCTCCGGACGATGGCCGCGGACCCGGCGTGGCTCAGCCCGACGCAGGGCGAGGACGTGCTGTGCATCGCGTTCACGTGGAAGAAGCACCCGGACGCGGTCGCGGCGCTGCTGCCCGACCTGGAGGCACGGCTCGCCCCGTTCGGCGGGCGCCCGCACTGGGGCAAGATGAGCTCGCTCGACGCCGACGCGGTCGAGGCGCTCTGGCCGCGGCTGCCGGACTTCCGCCGGCTCGTCGCGGCGGCCGACCCGGACCGGACGTTCGCGTCCTCGTTCGGCGAGCGGGTCCTGCGGACCTGAGCCGGGCCTCCCGGCCGACGCCGCTCACGCGACGGGCGTGACGGTCTTCGTCTCCCCGTCCCAGTGGCGCACCCCGCCGACCGCCAGGGTCTCCGGCAGCGGCGCGGACCGGAGCGCGGCGACCGCCGCGGGCAGGTCGACGTCGCGCACCCGCCGCGCGAACGTGAGGTGCGGCGACCACGCTCCGGGCAGGGACGTCTCGACCGCGCCCGGCGCACCGCGGTGCACCGCGGCGTGGAACGCGGCGAGCGCCGGGTCGACGACCACCGCGCGCACGAGCACCGACCGGTCCGGGCCGGCAGGGAACAGCAGCACGCCGCCCAGCCGCAGGGTCGTCGGGACCGGCACGTCGAACCCCTCGGGCACGGGCAGGTCGTCCCCGGCCGCGAGGGTCACGTGCGGACTGTTCGTCCCGGAACGCCCGAGGCTCGGCAGGTCCGCCGCGGTGAGGGCCTGCCACGCGGCGCGCACGGCGTCGTCGGCGTCGGGGTCGAGGACGAGTTCGATGCTGCGCACGGTCCGAGTCAACCAAGCCGTGCTGCGTCCGGACCTTCCCCGTCAGCGGCTGTGGAGAACCCGCCGTGATGTAACACGGCGGAACGGACTCGTCGCCCGGGGCCGACGCCCGACACACTCGATGACAGGCCGCGGACCACCGCGACCCCCCAGCACGGCCCACGAGGAGCACCCATGTCCGCAGCACCCGTCCTGCCCCAGAAGCCGAAGGGCAAGCGCCCCGTCGGCTGGATCATCGCCGCGGCGGTGGTCGTCGTGGCGATCGTCGTCGCCGTCGTCGTGGCCGCCGTCCGCTCGGGCGCGTCCGGTGGGAGCGCCGCCGGCAGTGGCACGCAGGAGACCGTGACGATCGGGGTCGCCGACAAGTCGCTCGGCTACTGGAGCACGTACACGAAGCTGGCGAAGGACGAGCTCGGCGTCACGGTGAAGCTCACGAACTTCTCCGACTACTCGCTGCCGAACCCGGCGCTCAAGGACGGCCAGCTGGACATCAACCAGTTCCAGCACATCCAGTACCTGGCGGACTACAACGTCACCTCGGACGACGACCTCCAGCCGATCGGCTCGACGGCCGTCTACCCGCTGCCGCTCTACGCGACCGACTACAAGGAGCCGAGCGAGCTGCCGGCGAACGCGAAGATCGCGATCCCGAACGACTCGATCAACCAGGCCCGCGCGCTGCTCATCCTGCAGTCCGCGAAGCTCCTCGAGCTCAAGGACGGTGGCAACGCCTTCTCGACCACGACCGACATCGAGTCGTCGAAGGTCGACGTCCAGCCGCTCGACGCGTCGCAGACCGCGAACGCCCTGCAGCAGGGCTCCGTCGCCGCCGCCGTGGTGAACAACAACTTCGCCACCGCTGCGAAGCTGCCGACGAGCGACATCATCTTCCAGGACGACCCCGCCAGCGCGAGCGCCGCCCCCTACGTCAACGTCTTCGCCGTGCGGAACGCCGACAAGGACAACGAGACCTACCTGAAGCTCGCCGAGCTGTTCCAGGACAGCGCCGTGCAGCAGGCCTTCAAGAAGGACCTGCCCGAGGCGGTCGCCCGCGACGAGAGCGCCACGAAGCTCCAGAGCGAGCTCGCCGAGGTCGAGCAGGACGCGAAGGCGGCCAAGCAGTAGTGCCGGTCCTCGTCGAACTCCGCGGCGTCTCGAAGCACTACCGCCGCGCCGACACCGGCGAGACCGTGGTGGCCGTCGAGGACGTCTCCCTGGACGTGCACCAGGGAGAGGTCCTCGGCGTCATCGGGTACTCCGGCGCCGGGAAGTCCACGCTCGTCCGGCTCGTCAACGCCCTCGAGCTGCCCACCTCGGGCAGCGTCACCGTCGGCGGCCAGGAGCTCACCGCGATCCCCGAGCGGGACCGCCGTCTCGCACGCCGGAAGATCGGCATGATCTTCCAGCAGTTCAACCTCTTCCGGTCGCGCACGATCGCCGGCAACGTCGCGTACCCGCTGAAGGTCGCAGGCGTCGGCAAGGAGGAGCGCGACCGTCGCGTGGCGGAGCTCCTGGACTTCGTCGGGCTGCTCGACCGTGCGTACGCCTACCCGGAGCAACTGTCCGGTGGCCAGAAGCAGCGCGTCGGCATCGCCCGTGCGCTCGCGTCGAACCCCGAGCTGCTGCTCGCCGACGAGGCGACGAGCGCCCTCGACCCGGACACCACGTCCGAGGTCCTCGCGCTCCTGCGCCGCGTCAACCGGGAGCTCGGCGTCACGATCATCGTCATCACGCACGAGATGGACGCGGTCCGGCAGATCGCCGACCGGGTCGCCGTGATGGAGCAGGGCCGCGTCGTCGAGGTCGGTGACGTCTACGACGTCTTCGCGAACCCGGGGACGGGCGCCTCGCAGCGGTTCGTCCGGACCGCCCTGCACGACCGCCCCTCCGCCGAGCAGCTCGCCCGGCTGCGCGAGCACCACCACGGGCGGCTCGTCACGGTGCAGATCACCGACGAGGTCGGGCTGCAGAACCGGATCGACGCCGCCTTCCGCGCGGCCGGCGTCAGCGCCGAGCTCGTCTTCGGCGGGGTCGGCGAGATCCGCGAGCGGCGCATCGGCTCGCTCACCTACGAGTTGACCGCCGACGACCCGGCGGCGGTGGACCGGGCGATCGGAGCCCTGCGCGACGGACGGGTCACCGTCGACGAGGAGGTGGCGGCGTGAACGGCTTCCAGAGCGTGATCGACACGTCCGACGTGTTCTTCGCCGCGATCCGCGACACCCTCGTGATGACGCTGGTGTCCCTCGTGTTCGCGGGCGTCATCGGGCTCGCCCTCGGGCTCGTCCTGTACGCGACCCGTCCGGGCAACCTGCTCGGCAACCGCGCGGTGTACACGATCGTCAACGTGCTCGTGAACATCGTCCGACCGATCCCGTTCGTGATCTTCCTGGCCGCGATCGCGCCGCTGTCGCGCGTCGCCGTGCAGACCACGATCGGCGTGCCCGCGGTGACCTTCGCGATCTCGCTCGCGGCGTCGTTCGCGGTGTCGCGGATCGTCGAGCAGAACCTGCTCGCGGTCGACCCCGGCGTGGTCGAGGCCGCGCGGGCATCCGGTGCGCACCCGGTGTCGATCCTGCTGACGGTGCTCATCCCCGAGGGCGTGGGGCCGCTCATCCTCGGCTACACGTTCATCTTCGTGGGCATCGTCGACATGACCGCGCAGGGGGCGCTCATCGGCGGCGGCGGGCTCGGCGAGTACGCGATCGTGTACGGCTCGCAGCGGTACGACTGGTGGATCGTCTACGTGTCGGTGGCGGCGATCGTGGTGATCGTGCAGCTCGGGCAGTTCGTCGGGAACCGGCTGGCGCGGGCGACGCTGCGCCGCTGACGCGATGCGACCGGGCGACGGACGGGAGGCGCGGTGCCGGCTGGCACCGCGCCTCCCGTCCGTCGTCGGTGCGGGTGCCGGCGTGCAGGCCGGTCGCCGGTTGCCGGTTGCCGGTTGCCGTCGGTCCGCGACTCGCCGGCCGTCGGTCGTCGGTCGTCGAGGTTCCGCGACTCGCCGCTCGTCCATCGCTGAGGTCCCGTGAACGTCGACGAGGTGTCAGGAGATTCCAGAATTGCGGAACCTTGCGGGGACAGTCGAGCGTGTCGACGCCGGTCTGCCCGGCACCCGGCACCCGGCACCGGGACTCAGGCGGCCGGGGCCTCCGGGACGGCGACGGCGCCCGTCGCGCCCTCGTGCTCGTAGTGCGCCCGCACCAGGATCGGGCGGTGGTCGGAGATGCCCGCCGGGAGCGTCTCCACGCCGGCGATGTGCAGCCCGACGCTCGTGGCGAAGTCGAAGTGGCCCGTGAACTTGCGGTAGCGCAGGTACGTCGGCTGGTCGGAGAGCGACAGTGCGAAGCCGTGCTCCTCGATCTTGCGCCGCAGGTTCGTCTGGAACCACGGGTAGTTGAAGTCGCCGACCATGATCGCCGGGGCCTCGGCCGACAGCTCGCGGACGAACTGGTGCGCCGCCTCGATCTGCTTGCGTCGGAGCGAGTTCGTCGCGGTCAGCGGTGAGGCGTGGAACGACGCGACGATGACCTCGGTGTCCGCCTGGGTGTCCCGGAGGCGCATCGCGATGAGCCGCTCGTGCGCGGGCGCGAGGACCCGGTCGTGCAGCGACTTCTGCAGCGAGTGGATGCTGAAGTCCTCGACCTCGAACCGGTCGTCGCGCTTGTAGATCGCGAGTCCGAGGCGGTTCGCCTTGGTCGAAGCGGCGAGCGAGAGACCGGCGACGCTCGGCGCGAGGTCGTTGCTGTCGCACTCCTGCACGCAGATGACGTCGGCCTGGGAGGCCTCTGCCAGGGCGGCGAGCTCGCTGTTCGCGGTGTGCTCGCGGAGGTTGTAGCTGACGACGCGCAGCTCGGTGGGTTCCACGGCGGTGTCGTCCGCGATCGATCCCTGCTGCTGTGGCCCGGCCATGCTGCCTTCCGTCCTGGGTGTCTCGGTCACCCTGCCGCGGCAACCGTACTCGGCGGTCGCGGGCAGTTCCTGTGACGGTAGCGCACGGCGGGTTTCGTGCGTGTGACCACGGCACGAACGGTCGTCGCGCGGCTCGGCCGCGGGCGACCGGTCAGCCGGCGACGCGCCGCACCCGGGCCGCCGGTCGCACGGTCTCCCCCGCCGTCCGGCTCATCAGGACCCCCTCGACGCAGGCCACCACGAGCAGCACCACGATGACCCAGAACGCCACGTCGTACGGTCCGGAGCCGCCGAGGCCCGAGGCCGCCCGGATGGCCACGGCTGCGACGGCGACCCCGAACCCCGCCGCGACCTGCTGCAAGGTCGACGACAGCGTGTTCGCGGGGGTCATGTCCGCCTGCTCGACGTCGGCGAACGCGATCGTGTTGTACGCCGTGAAACCGACGGACCGTGCGGCACCGCTCACGACGAGCAGCACGGCGAGGAGCCAGAACGGCGTGTCCTCGGTCAGGAACACCATCGCGACGACGCTGAGCGCCGCGACCGCGCTCGACACGACGATGACCGGCCGGTACCCGAACCACCGGAGGAACGGGGTCGTCATCGGCTTGATGCCGAGGTTGCCGACGAACACCCAGAGCACGGCGGAACCGGCGAGCACGGCGCTCCACCCCCAGGCGTCCTGGAAGAGCAGGGGCAGCACGAAGGGCACCGCGGACACCGCGAGGCGGAACAGGCTGCCGCCGGCGTGCGAGACCCGGAACGTCTCGAGCCGCAGGGACTCGAGCCCCATGATCGGGTGCGGCGCCCGGCGGAAGTGCCGGACGGCGGCCCAGCAGCACACCGCGCCGACGACCCCGGAGACGACGACCGCGACGAGCGGGATCGTGTCGAGGGCGAGCAGCGAGGCCATCACGACCAGGGACCCGAGGCCGAGGCATGCCAGGAGCGACCCGCGCCAGTCGAACGGCACCCGCTCGGGCGCACGCTCCTGCGGCACGAGCACGAGCGCGGCGACGAACGCGACGATGCCGAGCGGGATGTTGACGAGGAAGATCCAGTGCCAGCTGAGGGTGTCGACGAGCACCCCGCCGACGAACGGCGCGATGATCGGCGCGGCGAGCGCGGGCCAGGTGAGGATCGCGATCGCGGTGACGAGCTGCTCGCGCCCGGCGCCGCGGAGGACGACGAGCCGGCCGACCGGCACCATGAGCGCGCCGCCGAGCCCCTGGAGGACGCGCCAGAGCGTCAGCTCGACGAGCCCCGTCGACGCCGCGCAGAGGGCGGACGCCACGGTGAAGAGCGCGATGGCCCCGGCGAACACGGTGCGCGACCCGATGCGGTCGGTCAGCCACCCGCTCACGGGGATGAACACGGCGAGCGTGACGAGGTACGCGGTGATGGCGACGCCGATCGCCGCGGAGTCGACCCCAAGGTCGCGGCCCATCGCCGGGGCCGCGGTGGCGAGGATGGTGCCGTCGAGCAGCTCCATGAAGAAGGTGCCCGCGACGAGCACGGCCACCGCCGTGCTGCCCGGTCGTCGTGTCGTCGTCATCGTCGTCATCAGGTCGAATGCTATGCCCGCTCGGTTTCCGCCCGCGCCCGCAGCACACGGCGCCGACCGCCGTTCTGCAGCGCACAATGACCAGGAGGACGACGTTGCCCGACCGACCCCGTCACCGAGAGCGTTGCCCCACCGCGACCACGCAGGAGGACCGATGACGACCACCCCCGCGGACGACCGCCCCACCACGGCGACCGGAGTGCCCGGCACCGTCACGACGAAGGGTGCGCCCGACCCCGCCGCCCCCGCCGTCGGCCGTCACGTGCTCGACCACGCGCACCTGCCGGCGATGACCCTGCGCGAGTCCGCGCTGGAGCACAACACGACCGTCGTGCAGGCCTACGCCGATCGGCACGGCCTGCTGCTCGCGCCGCACATGAAGACGCACATGGCCCCCGCCCTCGCCGACCGGCAGGTGCGTGCCGGTGCATGGGGCGTCACCGTCGCGTCGGTGCAGCAGGCGATGGTCGCGTGGAGCTCGGCCAGGCGGGCAGCAGCGGGGTCCGTCCGGACACCGCGGCCGGCGTCGATCCAC